>JAEMTX010000036.1 GCA_016462055.1 Acidimicrobiia bacterium
GCGCGTCGAGGTCCATGTCGTTCGGTAAGTGCGGTAAATCCGCAAATGTCAATGAACGCAAACGTTCGTTCGAGGGCAATTGGTCCGCCAGTGGGCGGGACGTCCTCGGGGCGTTCGGTGCCCATGCCGGTGGCCGGCGGGGGCGTCATTGGGCCGGCAGCGTTGGCGTCGGATTCTGTCGAGAAATTGGAATCATCAGACATGACCTCCCGACGTTGACACAGATTGCACCCCGTGCGCAGCCGAGTTTCGGAAATATCCGATGAACTCAGAGAAACGGTTCAGCGACGAGGCCGACCGAGGGCTTCTTGAGCGGCAGTGGCGACGTGTGTCCCCGCCTCATTAAAGACTCGAGCGATCGAAAGTCCGCGCGCGTCAGACATTCCTTGACCGTCAAGCGAAAAACACAGCCAGTCATCGACTCGCAGCGAGCGATGGAACCAAAGTGCGTGGTCGAGGCTTGCGGTCATGAGTTTCTCAAAATCGCCGATGAGGCTATGTCCTGTGAGTGCCGCTCCAAGGAGGTGCTCATCGGAGAGGTAGGCGAGTGCACATGCATTCATCACCGGGTCATCGCCGAAGGACTCATTGGCCCGCATCCACGCAGTCTTGGCCATGCCGTGGGCATCTCGGAGAGCTCGAGTCTGAAAGAACAGGGGTGTTTCTTCGTTCTCAAGTGCGTCAGGCCTCGGTGTATCGGCGGGCAGAAACGTTGCCTCGCGCTCTTCGCTTTCTTCTGGCGTATGAAAACTTGCGATGCAATTAAGAATCGCTCCGCCCGACTGCGATGCCACGACCTGCCTTGTGGAGAACGACCGGCCATCGCGAATTCGTTCGACTTCATAAAGAACGGGAGCCGCTTCATCGCCTTGGCGGACGTAATAGGCGTGCATCGAATGAGGGATTTGTCCATCGTCAACGGTGAGCGCAGCGGCACGAAGGGCTTGAGCAATTGCTTGACCACCGTAAATTCGACCCCAGCCGGTATGCGCGCTGGGGGCGAGGAACGCATCGGGGCTCACCGCTTCGAGGGTGAGCAGCGTGCGGAGGTCAGTGGCGAGGGGAAGCTCAAGAGTCACGGTATGAGCCTGCCATGCGGCGGTGTTTGTCTTCACTTTTCCAGATCCCGGCGACTTGAACGCAATTTTTCGTCTATTCAGCCCTCGTGGGACCGGTGCTCCTACCGCTTTCGCCGTCACGATCGGACTTTGGGTCTCAAAGCGTTTCCCGAAGAAGGAAGTACTTCCTTGCGTCATCGCCCAGATGATCGGTGCGATTCTCGCCGGACCCGTATGGCGGTTCCTCAGCCCTTCAGACAGCATTCTTGACGACGAACCAGCAGAGGCACGTGCCTACTGAGTTTGCGTAATAGGTGTGAATTAGAGCGGCCTGACAGTCCTATGGAATGTCAGGCCGTTTCTGTTTTCGGATTCTGTTTTCGGAAGATGTGCTGCGTCGAAAGATGATCGTGAGTGAAGTCGCTCAAGCGTGAATTTCTGGAACCCGTTCATTCCAATTGCATGCAGCTTCGATTTCCGAGGCAAGACGAATGAGTAAGTCTTCGCGTCCAAACGATGCAACAAACTGAATTCCAACGGGTAATCCGTTTTCGGTCCACCAAAGCGGCAGCGAGATCGCGGGCTGGCCGGTGACGTTGAATTGAGCGGTGTATTGCATGCTCGAAGTCACTCGACCGAGCCCTTCGATCGGATCACTGAGCCAACCAATTTTTGGCGGTGAACCGTTAAGCACTGGGGTACAGAGGATATCGAAACCATTGAGGTTGAAATCGTTCGTCCACCATGTGGCCATACGACGAGACCATTCCTGCTGCCAAAAGATTGCATCGAGATACTGAGGTGCGGTGAATGAACGGCCGATTGTCGCGAACATCCAGTTGCGCTCTTCGACATCGACTTCAGTAATTTCTCGTCCGAGTACTCGTCCCCAGTCGTCAAGGTTGTGGGCAATATGGGCAGCGATGACGGTTGTAAATGCGTTGGTGAATTCAGGGTCACCCATTGCCTCTGGGTGCGAATCTTCGATCTTGTGTCCGAGTTGTTCGAGCAGCGACACAGCAAAGTGAACGGCGCTGGTCATTTCCGACGAGGTCTCGACGTAAGGGAGGAGAGGGTGGTCGAGGATTCCGATGCGCAGTGAGCCAGGGACGCGTCCGACTTCTTCGGCAAGAGGTCGGGGCAATGGGGGAGTTGCGTAGGAGTCTCCTGGCATCGGCCCTGAGATTGCATCGAGAAGGGCAGCGGTATCGCGCACCGTTCGCGTAACAACACCGTTGGTGGTTGAACCGGCCCAGGATTCACTAATGGCAGGTCCTAGTGGAACTCGACCACGCGTTGGTTTCAGTCCAACGAGTCCGCATGCGCTCGCCGGAATTCGAATCGAACCGCCACCATCGCTGGCGTGAGCGGCAGGCACCATGAATGACGCGACCGCTGCCGCGGATCCGCCAGAGGAACCGCCTGTTGAATAGTCGGTGTTCCAAGGATTGAGGGTGGCGCCGTATGACTCGGGTTCGGTTGTGATGGTGGTGCCGAACTCGGGAGTGTTTGTTCTTCCAACGATCACGACACCTGCTGCCCGCAGTCGTGAAGTGACGTAGTCATCTCGATCGGAGATGTAGCCAGCGTTTTTGAGAAACGAAGTGCCAGCATGATGAGGATCGCCTGAACTACGGGTTTCAAGATCTTTGAGGAGGAAGGGCACGCCACGAAACGGACCTTCGGGAAGTGCGCCTTTGGCCTCAGCCCGCGCCTTCTCGAATCGCTCATGGATGACAGCGTTAAGTATCGGGTTGATCGCTTCGATGCCCGCTATCGCTGCATCAACGAGGTCTAGTGGTCGGACCGTGCCCGACTGGACGAGTTCTGCTTGCGCGGTGGCATCAAGTTGAGCGAAGTCGGAAGTCGAAGTCATCCCCGGAAACTATCGCCAGGAAATTACGCGTGCCGATAGTCAGACCGGCTGGGTTCGCATGGCTTCCATGGCGGTTGTGTAGAACGTGGTCACTACTTCTAGCGAGACTTCAGGGAAGGCTGCGCAAACAAGACCTGCTCCCACTAGGTTTGCCACCAAGAACCACACGGCGGTTTCGGCGTCAATGTCTGATCGGACGAGTCCTTCGCCTTGGGCATTTCTCACGAAATTCGCCATGTTGGCGAGCGTGGCGTCTTGAAGTGGTCTAACAACAGCGGCGACCTCGGGCTCGTGTCGTGATGCATCGCGCGCAGCGAGTCGAAGCCCACGGTTGTCTAATCCGGAGTCGTCATTCAAGCGAACCATGAGGTCGTAAACCGCTGGATCTGAAATTGCCTGGGATGCTGCAAGCGTTTGAACGACGTCGAACCCGACGATCTGAGCACCAGTGCTGAGTTTGTCGACGATGACCGCGTTCATGAGGCCCGCTTTTCCGGTAAAGCGGTTGTAGATGGCGCCAGTTGTGAGTCGGGCGCGTCGTGCGATGTCCGCAACTGCCGCAGCGTGGTAGCCCTTCTCAGCAAAAACCACAGCGGCGGAATTGACGAGGGCCTCATGGATTGCATCGTGCTCATGGTTTTCGTAGGGGGGAGCATTAGGCGCGACGCGGGCCTTGTTCGGACGTTCGGCGGTAAACGGAGTTGAAGTGGGAAGGTTTGTCATGGTTAAGCGCATGAGTTCTTCGACGGTCTTCGTGTAGCGCTTCGGAGGTTCGCTCACGAGACCCAAGACGTAGGATCCGATCCAACTCGAGGCGCGCATGAGAACTTGAGCTAGAGGCTCTTGGCTGTCTAGCACTTCACCACGAGCAGCAGCCTTATTGCGTTCGACGAGCGCGATATTTGCGCGACGTCGGAGAAACCCGTACACCGACTCATGGAGAGAGGGAGTGTGGCGCGCGGCCAAGAGAAGTTCGGCTAAGACGCCAAGTTGTTCAATGTTGAGTTTCGGTAGATCTATTGAACCGGACCAGAACGCGATCGCTTCTGCGTCTGATTGCGCGCCGAGTTCTGGTTCGATCCGCTCGACTATGAGTGCTTCGATAAGAGCTTCTTTAGTGGGGAACCTGTTGTAGATCGCGCTTGTCGCAAACCCACAGGTTTGGGCAATGGCGGTGAGCGCCATGGCGTCATAGCCAACCCGAAGGAGTTCGGCGGCAGTCGCATCGAGGATTTCGATTCGAAGCTCTGCAGAGCGCTGGCGGCTGACTTTCACCATGGCGGTTCGACCTTTCGTAAGAGATGATGCAGTATCAAATGAAACTTATTTGTCCAATAGTCCTCGCACCATAATGCCAGAGAGCAGGTTGCGCGGTTTTTCTCCCCGGGTCAATCAGCGATCAGGCGGGTTGACCCGTAATCGCCTGACCGCCGCGGCTCTCTCGATTCACGCCACTTGGATCCTTGGCGATCGCTCCAGCAACGAAGACATACGAGATGCCCTTCGACATTTGGGCCGGCTTCTCGACGGTCGATGTATCGGCGATCGTTGCAGGATCGAAAATGGTGATGTCGGCATCTGCGTCCATCTGCAGTCGACCTTTGCGGGCGAGCATCGGCACACGTGCGTCAAGGCGTTTGGCCGGAAGGATCGTGCACTTCGCAAGTGCGTCCATCAGCGAAAGCGCACCCATATCGCGCACATATGGTCCGAGGAGGCGAGAGAAACAACCGGCACCGCGGGGATGGTTGTTGTTCGACGACTCAGGGATCGCGTCGGAGCCAACCAGCGACCATGGCGCGCTGAGCGCGGCATTGACATCCTCTTGGGGTATCGCATAGGCGACCACGAGTTTGTTTTGTGCTTGATATTTCTTGAACGATTCGGGCGTGAGGCGTTCAGACGAACCTGCGAGTTGAAGGTCGTTGTAGGAAATCCGGAATCGCGATTGCCAGTCACCAGCAAAGCGGGCGGATCCGAGATATGTGCCCCAGAAGGTGTATGGGTAGAAACATCCGGTGACATCAAGCCCCTCGCTGCGGGCGGCATCGATTTTCGCAATGGCTTCAGGCATCACATGTGTTGCCATTGATGGAATGTGATCGACATGCAATGAAACGCCAGTTTGGCGGGCGACTTTAAGAACTTCATCAATCGCGTCGAGAGAGCTCTTTCCCGCTGGGTCCGGCGAGGAATAGCGAATATGCGTGAACAGGGGCATTTCTACCTGCTTGGCAACTTGAGCGAGTGCAACGTATTCGTTGAAGTTGATGGTCGGTGCGTATTCGGGATCGATCGAAAGCCCGATCCAGCCGGCATCGAGTTGTTTGTTGAGGTCGTCGCTCAGCCGGGAGAGTTGCGTGGGCGTCGCAGTTGATTTCACGCCGATGGAGTCTCGGTACCACTGATCAGAAAACGCGCCGCCAAAGTTGATGGGCGGAGCGTTCTTGCCTGTGTAATTCGAGAAGAAACCCTTGGCATCGACTGGCGTCTTGATGCCATGCATGCCGAGGTTCGTCGTGACGCCGTCCCCGAGTTTGTACCAAATGCCATAAGAGTTGGGTTCGTACGAAAGCACATCAATGAAACCGGGGGCGACGACCAAGTTGCTGGCATCAATTGTTGTCTTACCGTTGATCGCATCAGTGGTGATGAGGGCGATTCGGCCACCGATGAGTCCGACGTTGGCAATTGAGTCGAATCCTGTCGCAGGATCCATGACGCGACCGCCGGAGATGGCCGTGTCGAAAAGTGTCGACGACGGTGGAGGCTTATAGGCCGGGTCGAGTTTGGGTGGAGCAATCTTGGTTGCTTCTTTGACCTTGACTGTGCCGGTTGAAGAACTGGAACCGTCGGAACATCCGGTGGCAACCGCTGCGGCTGCGACGAGTCCGGCCCCGCCCAAGATCAGAAAGCGTCGCCGATCAAAGGGGGATCCCGAAACAGGGATATCGCTGGGCACTTCAGAACGCTACCGGTGTTCGATGCGCGGACCTAGTCGCCCAACGACCGAATTAGGAACTGTGCGCGCTACGCGCCTGATGGTCGGTAGACAACGCCCGTTCCGATTGCTGTGCTCATGCTTATCGACACCGTGTGCGAATTGTGCGATGAGCCACTCTGCGTCTGCGCCCGAGTGGAGCGGTGTGGGTCGCGCTGACGAGCGATTTCCACCAGTTCGGCGTTGTCTCTTTTGCTGTCGTTCCGGGAACGTGAAGCGAACGGCCCTCGGCGACGATGGAACGACCAGCGATATCAATGATCGTGACTGCAGTGGAATCAGCAGACCAGTCGATGGCCAGCACCAGTGTCATGGATCAAGCCTGCCCTGGGCGGTGCATTCTCCACGGGGGCAAGGGGGCGATTCACTCGCAGAATCGAACGGTTGCCCAGAGTCGGTCGAAGGTCGCTGGCCCAAGTACCGCCTCGAGAGCATCGATGAGGTCGGAGCGATCGGGAAGTGACTCCATGGCCCATCGGGAGAACATCCCGCAATCCATCCAGGCTGCGAGTTTGGTTGCATCGTCCCCGAAGGGGAATCCGCCTACCGTCGCGATCACCCTGCGAAACCGTTCCCAATCAAGTGAGGTTCCGAGCGATCGGGTCACTTCGGCGAGCGTCGCGGGTGTGACGGGCCACTCTGCCGAAGTCCCCGCAGGATGCAGCCCAACGATGTGGGACCATTCCAGTTCGGGCTGATGAAGAGCGTGACGCACAATGACTTCGAGCCACGCGGCCACAACGAAGTTGGTCATCGGTTCTGTGGGGGGTGGTGTGGGGAGCCCAAGTGTGCGCCGACACGCATCGGGGACTCGACCTTGTTGCGGTGACATTGTTGGCCCGAACCATCGGGAGTCAGCCTCGTCGCCCAAGACAGTGACGGCGCAACCATTTCGACTCACGACATGAACAACTGTGTGATGAGCGGGGAACGTTCCTTCGTTCGTTGGATTGGTGATCGCGGCCGGGGCGCGAACACCCACCGCAGTAATGGAATCGGCGGCAGATCGGCCGAGAATGGCTGTGACCGGGTCGGTGGAATCGAGTTGGTGAATTTCTGTGATGACATCACCGGTATAGGTGATGAACATTGCAATATTTGGCGACAACGATTCGAGGTCAAGCGTGAGTTGGGCCAGAGTCTCGACAGCAGTGGCTGTGGTGTGCATGGGACGATCTCTCCGCGTCGGTTGACGGCGGCGATCGGTATTGGGTGATCGCGATCCCTCAATACAATCTGGCGGCTTCCTGAGAAAGCGGCAAGGGCTATTTGGCCGCTTACGCGAAAGGGAGTGTGTCTTGATCGCTTGGTGGGAATAGGCGATGGAGCATCGCCTGCAGAACTAACGCGGTTACTCGCGTGTCGGGGAGCGCCCGGTGGGCGCTGGGATGGTCGATTCCTAACGCCGCCGCGCACGCAGCAAGCGAATAGCCGCCGTTGTCGGGCAGAACGTGGCGAGCTAATTGCAGGGTGCATAAAGCGGATTGATCCGGCAAAGGTGTCTGGGTCCGCGCGTATTCGGCACTTAAGAAGCCAGCGTCGAACGAAAGATTGTGCGCGACGATCATTGCCCCTTCAACCCGCTCGGCGAGTTCTTCTGCGATCTTGGCGAATGTGGGTGCGCCGACTAAGTCGGCGGCGCTGATGCCGTGGATATGCGTGGGGCCAGGATCACGGCCAGGGTCGACAAGCGTTGACCACTCATCGATGAATGATCCATCGGATCCGCATCGGACAACAGCGATTTCGATGACGCGATCCCCATCGGAACTGAGACCAGTGGTTTCGACATCGAGAACCGCAAACGGAAGGATGGGTGGCTGCTGTGACCACTCACGCACGTTCACACTTTGAAATGTCGATGGCTTCGGACTCACAGCTCTCACGCTAGATCGTGAGTCCGACAATCAGGTCACTGTTGCCGATTTAGGAATCGAGGGGACCGTCAAGCAATTCGGTGACGACGGCAGCGATTTCACTGCGCTCGGATCGAGTCAACGTGACATGACCAAAAATCGGGTGACCGCGAAGGGCCTCAATCACCGTGATGATTCCGTCGTGCCGGCCGACGCGCAGGTTGTCGCGCTGGGCGACATCGTGGGTGAGCACAACGCGGCTGCCTTCGCCGAGGCGACTAAGTGCGGTCAGGAGAACTGGACGCTCGAGGTTCTGGGCCTCATCAATGATGACGAACGTATCGGTGAGGCTTCGTCCACGGATGTGAGTGAGGGGGAGGACCTCGAGGAGTTCGCGATGAATTACTTCATCGATGACCTCGGGACCGGTGATTGCTTCGAGGCCATCGAGTACGGCCGCAGCCCATGGGCTCATCTTTTCGAATTCCGAACCGGGTAAGTAGCCAAGGTCCTGTCCGCCGACGGCATAGAGCGGTCGAAAGATAACAACGCGTTTGTGACTGCGTTGTTCTAAAACGGACTCCAACCCTGCTGCGAGCGCGAGCACGCTTTTACCGGTGCCTGCAGGGCCGCCCAGTGACACGATTCCAATGGATTGATCGGCGAGAAGATCAATGGCGATGCGTTGTTCGGCCGACCGACCTCGAACGTCGAACAACTGACCGTCGCGGCGAACAAGGTGCAGCGACTTGTCGGCGTGAACGCGAGCAAGTGCAGATTGCGAGCCAGCGTGCATGACGACACCGGTGTGACACGGAAGGTCGCGAGCTCGTTCGTCTTCAACTGTTCCGAGTTCGAACAATTCATCGATTAAGGAGCTTTCGCATGCAAGTTCAACGATGCCGGTCCAACTGTCGTCGCGGGCGAGCTCGTTTCGGTATTCATCGGCATTCAGGCCAACGATCGACGCTTTTAGGCGCAGGGGAAGGTCCTTTGTGACCACAGTGACCTGGTTGCCTTCAGCGGCGAGGTTTCGAGCCACTGCCAAGATCCGATGATCATTGGTGTCACCAGCAAGTGACGGCGGAAGTGCACCGAGGTCTTGATGATTGATCTCCACGCGGAGGGTGCCGCCGGCATCGTTCACAACGAACGCGGTCGTGAGTGACCCGTGTTTGACGCGCCAGTGTTCAAGTTGGCGTAATGCCTGGCGAGCGGACCAACCCAACTCGGGGTGGTTGCGTTTCGATTCGAGTTCAAGAACAACAACGACAGGAAGGACAACGTCGTGTTCTTCGAAACGTGTCATCGACTTTGGGTCGGCGAGCAGAACTGACGTATCGAGTACGTAGATCTGTTTCCCAAGCGGCGTCATTGAGCTCCTCCCGCAGCAAGATCGGAGGATGCTTCCCTCGATCGTGTGGAAAGGTTGGACGACATGGCCAGAGTGGCGGTCACGGGACTCCCGAGGTGCTGTTGCTGTGACCCCGTCATCCAACACCGCGCGTCGGCCTCACGCGCGGATGGTTGAGAGGAGTTCGTCTTCCGTTCACAGACTCGTCATGAAGGCCAATGGCGCGGCCCGGTCGAGGGTCTTAGAGAGTGGCCCTCAGAGATTTGAGAGAATCTTGAACGCCTCGCCGCGGGCGACACCTGTGATCGATCCGACAGCTTCGGCTTGGTCACGCACCCGTTTCCCAAAGGCTTCGGCTGCAGTGCCGTCATCGTCAGCGGGAATCGAATGCGTCGTGATGAATTGGCTGGTGTGGGCAAGAAGCGCGTGGACCTTTGCGTCGACGAAACTGGTGATGTCCTCAACGTGATCTGGTTCGTCGGCTTCAAATAAAAGCGCGATTTCTGGGCGATGAACATCGAGGCCATGGTGACGGAAATAGTGCGGATCGCGCGCGGCAACAATTCCGTCGAGGGCAAGCCACCCAGCATTTCGGTGATCGGGATGAAGCCGGTACCGCTTCCACGGGTCGTGGGCGAGGACAACGTCAGGCTGCGTAGACCGAATCCAATACGCGACCTGATCGCGGATATGAAGCGTTGGCTGCAACTCGCCGTCGACATGGCCGAGCATCACGACTTTGCCGGTGGAACCAAGGCGGCGCGCTGCTTCCATTTGTTCGGCTCGCCGTTGTTCCACCAGAGCATCGGTATTTTGATCGGCATCCCACGTTCCTTTTGAGCCGTCGGTCAAAACGAGATGGTTAATGACACAGCCTTTACTCGCCCACTTCGCAAGGGTTCCTCCGCACTGAAATTCCGCATCATCGGGATGAGCGACGATCACGAGTGCGCGATCGGGGGTGGCGATATCGCGAGAGGTCATTGGGCGAGTCGGCAGATCGTCTAGTGGGAGCGGAGGGAGTTCGTTTGTCATGTTGTGACTCCCCAATTCGGATGCACTAAATCCTCGGGCCGGTCGATATCCCATGCAAGTCGGTCATCGTGAATGACGCGGACAGCGAGTCCAAGTCGTTTGGCTTCCGCCTCGTGTCGCTTAAATGAGGAGGGGCCGTAGGAAAAGACGAAGCCGCTGTCGGTCGCAATCACAATGACGTTTGTGCCATCTCCATGACGATCGGGAACGAGTGTGACGCCGTCGTAGTCGGCGAGCCACTCGAGATGTTCGGCGTGGGGAAGGTCGGCATGCGCAACGATCACGGTGTCGACGTCGAGGTGAGCGAGATCAGCGACGCCTTCGTTGACGGCACCGTTGAGGCCGCGGCCCGGCTTCCATAAGACGCTTGCGCCTTGCTGTGTTGCCCAAGTCGCTACCGCTTTGTCATCACACACGACCCAGACATCGAGTGGAGCGGCTGCAGCAACGACAGTTGTCGCCATCGATTGAGCAAGCGTCGAGCGTTCGTCGGGGTTCAGCGCCGCGGCGAGACGCGCTTTGGCGTCGGAGAACGCTTTGACGGGAATGAGCACAGCACGCGTTGGCTCAGATTCGGACACCTTCGGAGTGTAGGTCGGGTGGTTCGCGTGGCTTCCAGGCGCCCTTGCTTCGATGGCGAGATCGCTGCGATGAATGGATGGCTATCGGCCGGGGGTAGCGTCGCCGCCGATGGAGCGCGCAGAGTTGGACCAAAATGCCAATGACCAAGCAATCGCCGATACTTGGGTTCTGCTCGGCACGATCGGCGCTGGCGGCCGGGCCAAGGTGGACCGTCGTGGGGTGATTACTCCCGAAGGAGCAACGTGGTCGCTCGATTGGTGGGTGGGGGCCGAAGACCGATGGCATGTTGCGTCGGGCGCGGCTCTTGTTCGTCAATCCCTCATTGAGTCCACGCCAGTTGTCCTTAGTGCGATGAGGCTTCAGGGTGGCGAGATCGAGCAGCGAGCATGGTGTGTAGTCGATGGCTCGACAGGTAGTCCTGTGCTCGTGGTTGCTTTTCATAACGCCACGTCGATTCCGGTTGCTCTTGCGCTTGCGTTTACAAGCGCACCGAACGCGTCGTCCACGATTGACTTCGCCGATGGCATCGTGACGATCGATGGCCACGCCGTTGCTGCGTTTTCACGATTGCCATCTCGATTCGGAATCGAACTCGATGGGCGGTCGGCACAAGACGTCACCACTGCCGGCGACGCGGTCAACGCGTTTCCTGCAGACGGAATCAAATCGACCGGCGCAAGCACAACGGCATCGTTTGTTTTCCCACTGCCACACACGGCGACACTGCAAGTTGTTCTTCCACTCGGAGCGGCGATGAGCGCTGCTGATCTCAAACGTTGCGATCTCACTGCACTCCCTCCTTTTGAACGCGTTGTCGCTGGGTGGAAAGCGCAGACAGCGCGAGCGCCAAAATTTGATCTTCCCGAGAGGCAGAGCGAAGAAGCAATCGATGGTTCTCGCTCTCATCTATTGGTGCATGTCGCTGGCGAGGATCCTCTTCGTTGGCCAGGTGTTCCTGTCAATGGTCTTGAGCGGTCGGAACTCATGATGGCTCTTGATGAACAAGGACTCTCAGCAGAATCCGAGCGCCTTCTGGTCGCGTCGACCGACCTTCAGAATGCTGACGGTTCGTTTGATTCGTCACGTCTTGATGCAACCGCGAGTTGGGTTGTGGCGTTAGAACGACACGTCGCGTTGTCGGGTGACGAAGCGTTCGCCGACCAAATGGTTGAACGAGTGGCGTCAGCAGCGCATTGGATAGCGAAGCGACAACGCGGGAGTCGCTTGCGCCGTTCGAGTTCATTTTTTGCCAACGGCGATGGTCCGATCGGGCTTGATGCTGATCAGCGAGTTGGTTATGACGCTCGGTGGACGGTTCGCTCCTATCGCTCGGCGGTTGCATTGCTCGATAGTGCTGGGCAACCCGATGCTGCGCTTGCGGTTCGGCTGCACTTGGCCGCGCTTGACGACGAGATGGATCGTCGTGGCGTGTCGAAAGTAGGGCCGGGCGATGGAACAGTTGCCGACGAGGCGATAGCGCAACTGCGGCGCGAGTTACTTTCCGGAGAACCGCTTTGGACATGGCCCAGCGAAACCGACGCACATGACCCTTCTCGTACCGCGGCGTTCTTGCGAACTGTTCGAGCCATCGTTGCGTCCGATGCCGATGATGTTGTCGACCTACTTCCGGGGTTCAACGAGGAATGGCTCGGTCAACCAATCGCTGTGCATCGATTGCCAACGACTGTTGGTTTGTTGTCGTTTGCATTGAGGTGGCACGGGGCTCGCCCAGCATTGCTTTGGGAAGTCGAGGGTGATCGGGACCTCACTATTACGTGTGCATCGATTGATTCTGAGTGGTCGACCACCGATCAGCGTGGCGAGGCACTCCTTGCTGCGCCCGTCTTTGACCATGTTCATAGTCATTTCGCCCATGCCAGCGAGGAATCGGTGGCGGAAACCCCGGTCGATGAGGGAACCTCATTTACCTGAGGTGAAACGAGGTCGCTGTGGCCGGCGGCCAGATTTCTAGGCTCATTTGTGGGATTAGTCGCTGCCTGCTCTCGCATGTGCCTCGGGTC
>JAEMTX010000209.1 GCA_016462055.1 Acidimicrobiia bacterium
GCTGGCTGAGACCGTGGCGCTGGTGGAAGCAACCGGTCAGCGATGCCTGTCGATGCCCGCCGACATCCGTGACACCGCCGGTATCGGCCTGGTCGTTGAAGCCGGTATCGAAGCGTACGGACGGATCGACATTTGTGTCGCGAACGCCGGAGTCACGGGGTACGGGAAGTTTCACGAACTCGACGACGACACATGGAACGACATGATCGATGTCGACCTCACCGGCACGTTCAAAACCATTCGCGCTGTGCTGCCCCACATGCTCGAGCGTCGCTATGGGCGCATCATCGCGACTTCGTCAATGGCCGGTCGTATGGGAAACGCCAACCTCGCTCACTACGTTGCCGCCAAGTGGGGCGTCATCGGCATGGTGAAGTCGCTCGCGATGGAAGTTGCGAATAAGGGCATCACGGTGAACGCCATCGCTCCCGCCGCTGTTGACACTGCGATGTTGCACAACGAAGCGATGTACAAACTTTTCTGCCCGGACATGGATGCGCCAACTCGCGAAGATGTGGCGCCGCGTTACCAAGCGATGAATCGACTTGGTGTTGCGTGGATGGCACCAGAAGAGGTGTCACGTGCGGTGTTATTCGTCGCTGCCGATGCAGCCAGCAGCATGACTGGGCAGGTCATTGAAGTGAGTCTTGGTTCCAGCGCAGGGACGCACTGAGCCCAGCTGTTGCGTTACGGACAACCAATACCGTTGAGCGTTGCGCATGGCGGACAAAGTCGGGCGGGGCCGTCAGGTGTTTCCCAACTACGTGCGTTTGGCAAACCACACGCCAAGCACGGACCGTTGACATCGCCCGCACTCGGTTCAGGTGCGGCGAACTCGTCATCGGTGTTGTTTGTGAGTTGTTCGTTCATGAATCCGGACAAATATCAGCGATGGCTTGTGCATAGGAACCATCAGATGGTTGCGTTGTGGCCAGCGTCGAACAAAGTTCTGTGAACGTTGTTCTGATAGCGATATCGAGTGCTGGCTGTACCTCGGTCACATACCCGTAAAGACTGAGAGTGGAGGTGCGATCGTTCTGCCAGTCAATGGCGATGGGAATGATTTGTGAGGCCCAGTTCTGCCAGGTTTTGTAATGGTTCTTGGCGAGATCACGGATGGAATCGGCCACGGAACCGTCTTTGTAGGAACGCGTCGTGTAGTCATCTTCAATTTGCTGGAGATCGAGCCGAAACTGATCGACTTCCGACTGGCTCTCGCTCAGCCATCGTTCGATGATTGCGGGGCGCTCCGCGTTCGAAGCATTTCTTATTTCTTCTTGGAAGTTGTTGTAGCCATCCCAAAACGTCTCTAAGAAAATCAGATTTGTGAGTTCTGACTGAAGAAGGTCTTCGACCGCCATTTGGTAGGCGGGGTCACTCGACGAAGCGGTTTTTGAAGACTGCGGCAGTATCGCGATGCCAATGTTCAAGATGAGTGCACCAACCACGATCGCGGCCACGCCAGCGATGATGAGCGAACCTCGTCGTGAACGTTGGCGGGGCGGAGTGGGTGCGAGCGGAGTCGAAGGCCGTTGCGCGTTGACATCAAAGGCATACGGAGGATGATCGGGAGCAGGCGTCGGCGCGCGAACTGGCATTTCATCGGTGAGGCCTGGTGGTGGCGGATACCAACGACCGTCACCGGCCTGCCACCATCCGGGACTGTGGGGAACGTCGCTCATGCCGTTACAACGATAGAGGGTCATTCACCGCATCTGACCGTCGGGGAACGCGATACGGGGTCTCTGCAAAAGAATCGATCGAGCGTGGGCTTCGAGGTGAAGGGAGAGAACTACGCGTTGTTGCCGTGGAAATCGGGCATAACAAGAAGTTCGGGGTCGACGAGCTGAAACTCTTTGTTCGGCCCGGGTTTATGTCGGGGCAGAAGGATGACGAGTCCTGCTTGGACAACCGCAAGACCAATTGACATCCACATCACCGCATTGATGCCGTCGATATACGCACTCAGTTCGTCCGAATCCCCGATACGACCCCAATACGCGACACCAGCGACAGCGATGCCGATTGCTCCAGCTAATTGCAAGCCCGTGGCTTGAACGCCCGACGCAGCACCGGCGTACTCATCAGGAACTTCGGACAAGACGAAGGCAATGGTGACAGCGATGGAAATTCCTAACGCGAAACCGAGCAGGGCCACGGCGGGCACAAGGTGAACGGCTTTGAAGTCTCCGGCACCAACACGGTCGAGGTACAAGACAAGTCCGGCAGCAAGGCCGTTGAGCGCCGCACCGATGACGACAGCGCCTCGGCCGTACCGACGGAGCAACGGAGCGGCAGCGAGTGAGCCAAACATGTTCGCAAAGGGCATGGGGCAGGTGAGGATGGCTGCTTGCAGCGGGTTGCGATCGAATCCCAACTGAATAGTGAGAATGAGATAGATCGGCCCTGCAGCGGAAAGAAGACCCACGAGCAACGTAATGATGTTGCCGATTCGAAAACTGCGAATCGCAAAAAGGATTGGGTTCACCAGCGGATCGCCACCGCGCCGAACGAGATTGCGCTCGTAGCGAAGAAAGGCGAAGAACAGCGGCAATGAACACGCCAACATCAAAAGAATCCAAACTGGCCAACCAGCGTTACGTCCCTGGATGAGCGGGAACATCAAGAAGAACGCAACCACGGCGAGCACGGCGGCACCGGTGATGTCGAGTTGTCCGCTCGTCCCCGGCATTGTCGCCGGAAGGACCTTCGCGGCGATGAGCCAAACGATGATGCCGAGTGGAATAAACGGCAAGTAGGCCCATCGCCAACCGGCGCCAAAAAGATTGGCGTTGGTCAGCGCGCCAGCGCTGAGCTGGCCGAGCATGAAGCCACCGCCAGCAAACATGAGGAAGACCGAGAACGCTCGAGTTCGGTTATGGCCAGTGAAGGTTCGCTGGATCATTGCCGAAAGTTGCGGCGCGGTGACGCCACTAGCGATTCCCTGCAGTGCTCTAGCCAGTAACAAGAAATAGATGTTCGGGGAACCGGCGCTCAGAATCCACGACAAGACAATTGCCGCAAAACCAATCATGAGAAGACGGCGTGTGCCAAACAAATCGCCAAGTCGACCCGACAGCACAAGCACAAGCGCGAAGGTCAGGGCAAAGATCGACGCGTACCACTGCAACTCGCTATTGGTTGCTCCCAGCCCGTCGCGAATGCCAGGTAGGGCCATCGTGGTGGAACCGTTGACCAACACGAGGACGAACTGCAAAGCGATGACAACAGCAAAGACCCTGTTGCGCAGCGATGCGGGCCCCGCGGCGTCGGTTGTTGATGAGGTCGCGCCCATCATTTCCGACTCGCTTGGCATTGC
>JAEMTX010000037.1 GCA_016462055.1 Acidimicrobiia bacterium
GGCCTTCACCGATTGAAGGACTCGTCGTTCCTCTTCGATCGATTCGCCGAGCGTGCGGTCTTCCGCCCCAAGCGGATGACGACGCCGTGTGCTTTCGTAACGCCGCACAAGTTCGTCGGTCGCCGCCTCGAGGAAAACGATTCGAAGCCGGTTTCCCTGGCGACGCAGCGCATCAAGTGCTGGCAAAGCCTCCGAGTGATACGGACCGGTTCCCACCACGAGGACCACGTTGGTGATCGTCGCATCGGGAGCGTCCGCTAAATCAGCGACACTGCCAATGAGGGCGGGGGGAAGATTGTCGATGATGTACCAGCCAAGATCCTCAAGGACATCCGCGGCTTGAGAGCGTCCGGCACCAGACAAGCCCGTGATCACCACGAAGTCGCTCACGTCTCAGACGCTACCGGCGTTGAGCCACCAACGTTAGTAACCGCGGAATTGTCGTTACTTCGGTGTATTCCGGAGCACGATCGATGAATCCTTGCGGGGGCGCGGGCTCGATCATGCGTTCAAGCGCAAGCCCGGAATCGGCCATGGCATTGACGTAGCGACTGAGCGGTCGATGTACGAATCGGATGAAAACACCCTTTTCGACTTCTTCAATCGTCGCCTGTTCGGTGAGGTAGGGGCCGATGCGCCAGTACTGCTCGGGCGGATCAAGGATCTGATCATCGATCCAACCAGAGCCGGGCGTTTGCAACAGCGGATGGTTGAGGCAGAAAACAAAGCGACCACCCGGGCGTAGAACTCGAGCAACTTCGGAGAGTGCCTCATCAACCGCGTCGATGTGTTCGAACACAAGACAACAGACAACCGCATCGAACGAGGCGTCCTCGAACGGCAGAGATTCCGCTCCTGCAAGTTGATACTCAGGACCGCCACCGCGACGAATTGCTTCGTCGATTTGGTTGACGGTCGGATCAATACCGATCACGGTTGCACGGTGCGTCGCAGCAATGGCACGCGCAACTTGGCCTTCGCCAGTACCCACTTCAAGCACACGTTCGAACCCTGCGGTCCACTCGAGAATGAGCGGAATGATTTGCTCGGTGTATTCAGGATCGACGCCGTCAGTGAATTCGCGTTGCCACCAGTCGGCATGCGCCTCCCACAGTTGGGCATTGGCATCAGGTTCAGACACAACGACTCCGGTTCAGCGCGAATCTCGACGAGACGGCGTATGGATCTTGTCCCAAACTGCCTGCGCAACCGAATCGGGAAGCCAAGTGATCGCCTGGAGTTCCTCGATCGTCGCTTTCTTGACTGCGGTAACCCCGCCGAGTTCCTTCACCAGACGCGAACGCCGAGCCTCGCCCAACCCTGAAATGCCATCGAGGACCGAGGTCGTCATGCGCTTGCCTCGCAACTCTCGGTGAAACGAAATCGCGAATCGGTGAGCCTCGTCACGAATGCGCTGCAGCAGATAGAGCGCTTCGCTCCCCCGCGGGACTTCAACCGGTTCAGATCGATGAGGCAGGTAGACCTCTTCAAAACGCTTCGCCAGCGAAGCAACCGGAATCTCTTCATCGAGACCCAGGGCTTCAAGCACCTTCATGGCGACTCCGAGTTGACCTTTGCCGCCGTCTACCAAAAGCAATTGGGGCGGATAGGCAAACCTCCCTGACCGTTCGGCTACGGGCTTTCCTCGCTCTTCGACATACGCGGTGAGACGACGAGTCAGGACCTCTTCCATTGCGGCGAAATCATCGTTTCCTTGATCGCCCTTGATTTTGAAGCGGCGATATTCGCGCTTATTGGGCAGTCCGTCTTCCATCACCACCATTGAACCGACGTAATCGGTTCCCTGGATATGGCTCATGTCATAACACTCGATACGAAGCGGAGCTTCGGGAAGGCCGAGGTGCTGTTGAAGATCATTCAATGCACGTGCGCGGCTGTTGTGGTCAGCGGCGCGTTTCAATCGATGGCGCGAGAACTCCTCGGTGGCATTACGCGTCACCGTTGCCATCAGTTCGCGCTTATCGCCACGATGAGGAATACGCACGGTGACTTTTGAGCCGCGTTGAGCGCTCAGAAACTCTTCATAGAGTGCAGGGTTTGCACTCTCGAACGGAACAAGTACTTCCTTCGGCACACCAAGCGGTGGCGGGTCGCCGTAAAGCCGTTCGAGGATGCAATCAATAAGTTCCTGGTCCGAAAGATCTTCTTTGCGGTCCAGCACGTAACCCTTGCGTCCCACCACACGACCCCGCCGAACGAAGAACACCTGCACTGAAGCCTCAAGTTCGTCGCCGGCCAAACCAACAACGTCGAGATCTTCGTCTCGTTCGAGAACCATCTGTTGCCGTTCAACAACTTTGCGGACGGCACCGAGGCGGTCGCGCAAACGAGCGGCCCGCTCAAATTCAAGTTCATCGCTCGCTAATTGCATCTCGACTTCTAAACGAGAAATGACTTCGTCGGTATCGCCGTCGAGAAAACGAATCAGATCACGCACGAGTTCGTCGTACTTCTCGGTCGTGATCTCCCCCACGCACGGGCCACTGCACTTTTCAATGTGAAATAACAAACAGGGCCGACCGATTTTCGTATGACGCGACAACTTCGTATCGGAACAGGTCCGAACCGGAAATGTGCGCAGCAACTGATCGAGGGTCTCGCGAATTGCCCAAGCAGCCGCATAAGGACCGAAATAGCGAGTTCCCTTTCGCTTGTCACCCCGCATCACGGTTGCACGGGGCCAGTCGTCATCGACCGTGACCGCAAGAAACGGATAACTCTTGTCATCACGAAGATCGATATTGAACCGAGGCTCATGCTGCTTGATCAGGCTGTACTCGAGCATGAGCGCTTCGAGCTCATTGCGAACCTGGATCCACTCCACGGTTTCTGCCGTGGCCACCATCTGCGCAGTCCGGGGAGCAAGATTGATCGGATCTTGGAAATAGTTAGACAGACGCGAGCGGAGACTTTTGGCCTTTCCCACATAGATGACGCGGCCGTTGACGTCCTTGAACTGATACGAGCCGGGCTCGTCGGGAATCGTGCCGGCCGGCGGTCGCTGCACCATTGCGGTCATCGTAAGGGCCATCTGAGGCAAACAAGCCGTTCAGTGCCTACACTGTTGAAGCCGGCCTGGTATCCGGTGATCTGTTGAGACCCGAGGCCGACAACCCCGTGGCGTGGCGACCAGGCTGCCCCCACCGGCCACTCATCGGATCTCCCCGTCCTTTTAGGGAGTGCACCACAAAATGCTTCGCCTCCAACTACCGCTCGGTGACCGATACACAGACGCCACACCTGCCGAACTCGCGGATCGAATCGCTGCTGCGAAAGCAACTCTCGGTGACCGCCTGTTCATCCTCGGCCATCACTACCAGCGCGACGAAGTAATGGAGTGGGCCGATGCCCGCGGTGACTCCTTCCGCCTTTCGGTGCTCGCCCAAGAACAACCGCAGGCCGAGTACATCGTTTTCTGTGGCGTGCACTTCATGGCCGAGTCCGCCGACATCCTCACCGGCGACCATCAAGCCGTGATCCTCCCCGACCTCAATGCAGGCTGTTCGATGGCCGATATGGCCGATCTCGAAGAAGTCACCGAAGCATGGGAGACCCTCGCAGCGACCACAGATATCTCGAAGGTCATTCCGATCACCTACATGAACTCTTCGGCTGCACTCAAAGCGTTCGTAGGCGAACATGGCGGTGCGGTGTGCACCTCGTCAAATGCGCGTGCTGTTCTTGAGTGGGCCCTCTCCCTCGGAAACCGCTCCGAGGACGGGGCTGGAGGCGAACAGGTTCTCTTTTTCCCCGATCAACACTTGGGGCGCAATACCGCCAGCGATCTCGGTTACTCCCTCGACGAAATGCGCGTATGGGATCCTCGCCGTGAACACGGGGGCCTCACCGAAGCCGAAGTCAAAGACTCCACCTTCCTGCTGTGGAAGGGACACTGCTCTGTCCATCAGCGATTCCGCCCCGAACACATCGCAGCATTCCGCGAGGCGAACCCCGAAGGCATTGTCGTTGTCCATCCCGAATGCGCGCACGATGTTTGCGAGTTAGCCGATCAGGTGGGTTCCACCGATTTCATCATCCGCGCCGTTGAGAATGCACCAGTTGGCGCTGTCATCGGGGTTGGCACCGAAATCCATCTCACCAATCGCCTCAACAACGAAACACCAGACAAGACAGTTGTTTCACTCGACCCTCTCGTGTGCCCGTGTTCGACGATGTTCCGCATCGATGGACCTCACCTGTGTTGGGTCCTCGAGAATCTCGTCGCTGGCAAAGTAGTCAACCGCATCACGGTCGACCCCGATACGGCTCAGTGGGCCAAGGTCGCGCTCGACCGTATGTTGCAGATCACCTGAACTACCCGAGGCCGAGCAGCGGACGCAGGAATTGTCCGGTGTAACTCTTCTTCGTGGCGGCGACCTTTTCAGGTGTGCCTTCAACGAGCACTGATCCGCCGCCACTGCCGCCTTCAGGCCCCAGATCGATCAACCAATCTGCGGTCTTGATGACGTCGAGGTTGTGTTCGATGACAATCACGGTGTTTCCCTGATCGACGAGACGCGACAGCACGGTGAGAAGTTTCCGAATGTCTTCGAAGTGAAGGCCCGTTGTCGGTTCGTCGAGGATGTACACGGTTCGCCCGGTGGAACGCTTCGAAAGTTCGCTGGCGAGTTTGACTCTCTGGGCTTCACCACCGGAAAGCGTTGTTGCCGGTTGACCAAGGCGCACATATCCAAGACCGACATCAACAAGCGTCTGCAAGTGACGAGCAATTGCGGGCTGATTACCGAAGAACTCAACGCCTTCCTCGCAACTCATGCCGAGGATGTCGGAAATGTTGTGATCTTTGAAGGTGACGTCGAGCGTGTCGCGATTGTAGCGAGCGCCTTTACACACCTCGCACGGGACGTACACATCGGGGAGGAAATGCATTTCGATCTTGATGGTTCCGTCGCCTGAGCATGCTTCGCATCGGCCCCCAGAAACATTGAACGAAAAACGCCCCGGCAAGTAGCCGCGCACCTTCGACTCGTGGGTCTGTGCGAACAGTTTCCGGATGTGATCGAACACGCCGATATAGGTGGCCGGGTTCGAGCGCGGCGTGCGACCGATTGGCGACTGATCGATATTGATGACCTTGTCGACCAGTTCCATACCCTCGACGCTCTTATGCAGACCTGGAGGCGTCTTTGATCCGTAGACCTTCTGCATAAGGGCGCGGTGCAGGATGTCGTTCACCAATGTCGACTTCCCTGAGCCAGAAACACCGGTGACCGCGATAAAGGTATGCAGTGGGAATCCAACGTCAACGTTTTTGAGATTGTGTTCGCGAGCACCACGAACAACGAGTTGGTCAGCCCCCGGAGACCGACGAAGTTCCGGAACCGGAATTGAGCGACGACCCGACAGGTATTGGCCCGTTATCGACTCTTTCGATTTCAAAAGCCCCTTCACCGGACCCGCGTAGACGATGTCGCCACCGTGTTCACCAGCGCCGGGACCAATATCAACGACATAGTCGGCAACCTTGATGGTCTCTTCGTCATGTTCAACGACGAGCACGGTGTTACCCAGTTCTCGGAGACGCATCAGTGTATCGATCAGTCGTTTGTTGTCACGCTGATGCAACCCGATTGATGGTTCGTCAAGCACATAGAGCACGCCAACAAGTCCAGAACCAATCTGCGATGCAAGACGGATGCGTTGTGCTTCCCCGCCAGCAAGTGTTGCGGCCGACCGCGAGAGCGAGAGGTAATCAAGACCGACATCGAGCAAGAAGCCCATCCGCGCATTGACTTCTTTCACCACTCGTTCGGCGATCATGCGATCACGTTCAGAAAGTTTCAGTCCGTTGAGCGCTGCAGCGGCGTCGCCGATCGACATGCCGCAAATCTCGGCGATTGAGTGACCGTCAATCGTGACCCCAAGACTGAACGGGGCAAGTCTCGAACCCTCACAGTCGGGACAGGGCACCTCGCGCATGTAGCCCTCGACTTGTTCACGCTGCGCATCGCTTTCGGCATCGGAATGCCGGCGCTGCAACCACGGAACGAGGCCTTCGAACTTCGCGTCATAGGAACGTTGACGGCCGTAACGGTTTTTGTAGCGGACCTGGACCCGACCGGTTGCACCCGTTCCGTGCAGCAAAAGTTTCTGCTGCTTCTTGGGCAGCTCCTTGAACGCAACATCGGGGTCGATCTCATAGATGTCGCATACCGATTCAAGAAGTCGCCCAAAATACTGGGTGCGTGCGCTCGCCCATGGAGCCAGTGCACCTTCGGTGACGCTCAGGTCGGGATTGGGAATGACAAGTTCGGCATCGACTTCAAACTTGGTGCCGAGACCATCGCAGTGCTCGCAGGCACCATACGGAGAGTTGAACGAGAAGTTTCGCGGCGCCAATTCCTCATAACTCAATCCACACGAAGGGCAACCGAGGTGCTGTGAGAACGTGAGTACTTCATCGTCCAAGCCGGAATCGTCGCCACGACCAACGATCTGAACTTCGGCAACGCCTTCGGCGATTCGAAGAGCAGTCTCGAGAGAGTCAGTGAGACGGCGATCGATACCCGCCTTCTTCACAAGTCGGTCAACGACAACCTGGATCGTGTGCTGCTCGTAACGAGCAAGCTCGACCTTGTCGGTCAGTTCGTGAAGTTCGCCGTCGATGATCGCTCGGGCGAACCCCTGTGAGGCCAAATCGGCCAACAACGTGTCGTAGGTGCCTTTGCGACCACGCACAACAGGGGCCAGCACCTGGAACTTGGTGCCATCGGGAAGTTCAAGAACCCGATCGACGATCTGCTGCGGGGTCTGCCGCTTGATGACCGAGCCGTCGACCGGACAGTGAGGAATGCCGATGCGCGCAGAGAGAAGTCGGAGGTAGTCGTAGACCTCGGTGATCGTGCCCACGGTGGAACGGGGGTTTCGTGAGGCCGACTTCTGGTCGATGGAAATTGCCGGCGAAAGCCCCTCGATGAAATCAACATCAGGTTTATCCATCTGGCCGAGGAACTGACGGGCATAAGCCGACAACGATTCGACGTAGCGACGCTGACCCTCGGCATAAATCGTGTCGAACGCCAACGAGGACTTGCCAGATCCCGAAAGCCCGGTGAAAACGATCAGCCGATCACGAGGAAGTTCGATCGAAACGTTACGAAGGTTGTGCTCACGAGCACCACGAATGATCAGTTGATCCACGCCGGGAGCCTACTGTCGGCGACTCTGCTCGCATTGGGCTGAAGCAGGAATCAGCCGACCTCGCGAAGTTCCCGACGAAGTTCTTTGATCTCGTCACGAAGCCGAGCCGCATATTCAAAGCGCAGGTCGGCTGCCGCTTGCTTCATTTCCTCTTCGAGGGTCAGCACCAAACGACCGAGTTCATCGGTAGGGAGTTCGGCAAGACCTGAGCGCACCTTGTCACGAGCGGTCGATCGCCTATCTGCCCCAGGGACGGTCGCTCCCGAGGTTCCCCGCAACGTCGCGAGGATGTCGGTGACGGCCTTGCGAATGGTTTGCGGGTCAATGCCGTGCTCTTTGTTGTAAGCCTCCTGCACGCCACGACGACGATTCGTTTCTGAGATCGCTCGCTGCATGGAATCAGTGATCTTGTCGGCGTACATGATCACCTGACCCTCGACATTTCGAGCGGCTCGGCCAATCGTCTGCACAAGCGCCGTTTCCGAACGAAGGAAACCTTCTTTATCGGCATCGAGAATGGCCACGAGTGACACTTCGGGAAGGTCGAGGCCTTCACGAAGAAGATTGATGCCAATCAGCACATCGAATTCGCCGAGGCGAAGGTCGCGAAGGATCTCGATCCGTTCGATGGTGTCGACCTCGCTATGGAGGTAACGAACCTTCACACCAAGTTCGAGCAGATAGTCGGTGAGGTCCTCAGACATCTTCTTCGTGAGCGTGGTGACAAGGATCCGGTCACCAGCCGCTACTCGTTTATTGATTTGCTCGATGAGGTCGTCGATCTGACCCTTTGTTGGCTTCACAATGATTTCTGGGTCGACAAGGCCGGTTGGTCGAACCACCTGCTCAACAATTGCTGCCGAGTTCTCGAATTCGAATGGCCCTGGCGTCGCCGAAAGGAAGACCACCTGACCAACGCGGCCCATCACTTCGTCGAATGTCAAAGGCCGATTATCTGCCGCCGATGGAAGACGAAAGCCGTGTTCGATCAGCGTCTGTTTGCGGGAACGGTCCCCCGCAAACTGACCCCGAACCTGCGGTAAGGCCTGATGACTCTCGTCCATAACGACAAGGAAGTCGTCGGGGAAGTAATCGAGCAATGTAAAGGGCGCCTCGCCGGGCTCACGGTCATCGATGTGGGCCGAGTAGTTCTCAATGCCGTTACAAAATCCGAGTTCCGCCATCATTTCAAGGTCGTACTGCGTGCGCATGCGCAGACGCTGCGCTTCGAGGAGTTTGTTCTCGCCTTCGAACTTGGTCAGTTGCTGTTGCAACTCTGCCTCGATCCGCGTCATCGCCGTGCGCATACGTTCATCGCTTGCCGCGTAATGGGTTGCCGGGAATACAACCAGTTCTTCGAGTTCGGTGACTTTCTCGCCAGTGATTGGATCAACAACGATGATGCGCTCGATCTCATCGCCAAAGAGCTCGATACGAATCGCGGTTTCGTCATAGGCGGGGTGAATCTCGATGGTGTCACCCCGAACACGAAACTTTCCGCGGATGAGATTCATATCGTTGCGTTCGTATTGCATGTCGACAAGGCGCCCGAGGATGGTGCGCTGCTCGTGAGTTTCGCCCTGACGAATAACGAGCATCTGATCGGCATATTCCGCAGGATTGCCCAAGCCATAGATACACGACACCGATGCAACGACGATGGTGTCGCGGCGAGTGAGCAGCGCCGAAGTCGCCGCGTGGCGGAGACGTTCGATCTCATCGTTCACCGATGAGTCTTTTTCGATGTAGGTATCGGAGGCCGGCATGTACGCCTCGGGCTGGTAGTAGTCGTAATACGAAACGAAATACTCGACGCGATTTTCAGGAAAGAACTCTCGGAATTCATTGGCTAACTGTGCGGCCAACGATTTATTCGGCGCCATCACCAGCGTTGGACGCTGAAGCTTTTCAATTGTCCACGCGATCGTCGCGCTCTTTCCGGAACCGGTGATCCCGAGAAGGGTTTGATACCGATTACCGGCTTCGATGCTCGCCGCGAGTTCCTCGATGGCTTTCGGCTGATCGCCAGCGGGCTGGAAATCGGAAACAAGACGGAACGGCGGCATTCGCTGAGTCTACGAAGGGTTGGGCCCATTGCTCCCGGCGCTTCGACACTCTCCGTCTAACCTTGACCACACGGCCCGGCCCCTATGAAAGAGGAACGAATCAAATGCGCGACGCTTTGGGTTCGGTGCAATCAGTGCTCGTGCTCGGAGGTAACTCCGAGATAGCAATTGCCATTGTCGACCGACTGGTCGCCAGTCGATGCAAGAAGGTAGTTCTCGGCGTGCGCTCCCCCGCCTCTGCCACCACCACACTCAATCGCCTTCGCTCGGCTGGAGTCGACGCCGACACCATCGTCTTTGATGCCCTTGACCCCGCTTCGCATGCCCAAGTGATCGATGCCGCTGCCGAACGAATCGGCGATCTCGACATGGTCATCCTTGCTTTTGGCGTCCTCGGAGAGCAGTCCGAGTTCAATGCCAATCCAGTTGCCGCCGCCGAAGCAGCGCGCGTCAACTTCGTTGGCGCAGTCTCGAGCGGCCTTGCCGCTGCGGCCAAACTCCGCACACAAGGCCACGGAACCATCTTGGCGATTACTTCCGTCGCTGGGGTTCGTGCCCGTGCTGACAACTTTGGTGACTGATCCACAAAAGCGGGAATGGCTGCATTCGCCCAAGGTCTCGGCGACTCCCTTGTTGGTTCCGGTGCTCGCTGCGTGGTTGTTCGTCCAGGCTTTGTCCACACGCGTATGACCGAAGGGATGAAGCCTGCCCCCTTCGCCACCACGCCCGACAAAATCGCCGATGCCGTGATCAATGGGCTCCAAAAAAACAAGGAAATGATTTGGGCGCCCCCCATTTTGTCGACGCTCTTCACCATCCTTCGTCATCTTCCTCGACCGCTCTGGCGCAAGATCAGTGCAGGGTGAAATGACGACCTCGGCCCTTTCCCGATCTTCACTCTTCGGCGGAATCGTTCGCGAACTGCGCCCAAAGCAGTGGGTCAAGAACGTGTTGGTCTTTGCCGCTCCACTGGCCGCCGGTGTTTTCGATAATCGCGATACCGACCTTCGCGCGCTTGCTGCATTCGGTTGTTTCTGTGCGGCCGCGAGTGCGACCTATCTCCTCAACGACGCCATGGACATTGAGTCCGATCGACTTCATCCAGTTAAGAAAAACCGTCCGATGGCCGCGGGCATCGTTCCGGTTGGGCTCGCTTATGTGTTAGCCGCCATCTTACTTATCGTTGCCATCGGCGGATCATTTCTTCTTCGACGCGACTTCGGTTTCACCATCCTCACCTATCTCGCGCTCACTACCGTCTACTCACTGTGGCTCAAGCATGTTCCGATTCTCGACATTGTCGCCGTCGCTGCCGGATTCGTCCTGCGCGCCATCGGTGGTGCAACTGCAACTGGTCTACCGATCTCAGAATGGTTCTTCATTGTCACAAGCTTTGGCGCGTTGTTCATGGTCACAGGCAAGCGCGCTGGGGAACGATCAGATCTTGGCGACGATGCCGCCACAATTCGCCCAACACTGGCGGTGTACTCGCCACAGTTCCTCAATTATTTGAAGGCGGTATTTTCAGCTGGAACAATAATTACCTACTGCCTCTGGGCTTTTGCCTCTGCTCAGGAATCAACTAGCGGTTCGGTGCTCTTCCAACTTTCAATTGTTCCGTTCGCTGTCGCCATCCTGCGTTATGCGCTGTTGCTTGAACAGGGCAAGGGTGCCGAGCCAGAGAATCTCGTGCTTTCCGACCGAACCTTGCTCCTCGCTGGGGCGCTTTGGGTGATCGTCTATGGCTGTGCCGTCTATGCGTCCTGAGCCGGCAGCCTCGCGAGCTTTGCCCTCCACCTCCGAGTTGTTCGGTTGGGGTCGCACTGCGCCAACTGGTGCCGATGTTCGCCGACCAACTTCGCCAATCGAATTACAGAGGGCGCTTCCGACGTCATTCGAACGCGGCCTCATCGCGCGCGGCCTCGGCCGCAGCTACGGGGATGCAGCACAGAATGCTGGTGGAACCGTCATCGAAACCACCGACGTCGCCGCCTTCACCATTCACGAATCGGACCCCAACTCTGACACCGTCCTCGTCACTGCCGACGCGGGCGCAAGCATCGATCGTCTTCTCCACGCGCTCGTACCTCAAGGCTTGTTCGTCCCGGTCACTCCAGGCACGCGTTACGTCACCGTCGGCGGCGCAATCGCTGCTGACATCCATGGCAAGAACCACCATCTCAAAGGTTCGTGGTGCAACCATGTCGAGTCGCTTCATCTTCAACTAGCTGACGGTTCGGTTGTTGAAGTCGGGCCGGATCGCGATTCCGAATTGTTCTGGGCGACAGCCGGAGGGATGGGCCTAACTGGCGTCATTCTCGATGCGACCTTCCGCTGCCCCCGAATCGGTTCAAGCCAACTTGTCGTCGATACCGACCGCGCCGCCGATCTTGATGCCGTGTGTCAACTCATGCGCGATGGCGACCACCTCTATGACTATTCGGTTGCGTGGATCGACCTCATGGCAACCGGTAACAACATGGGCCGTTCAGTTCTCACTCGCGGCCGATTCGCCAGCGCAGACGAAGCGGCACCCAAAATCGGTGCCGATCCTTTCGTCTACAAAGCCAACGAACTCGTAAGCGCTCCGCCGTTCATGCCTGCCGGCTTACTCAACAATTTGTCGATCCGCGCGTTTAACGAATTGTGGTTCCGGAAAGCACCCATCGAACGCCGCGACGAGATCCAGTCGATTCCAAACTTTTTCCATCCACTCGACATGGTGCGCGGATGGAACCGCATCTACGGGCCCGCCGGATTCCTTCAGTGGCAGTTCGTGATTCCCTTCGACGCAACCAGCACCCTCACCACAATCGTTGATGAAATCAGTCAGTCCGGGTGTACCTCCTTTCTCGCCGTGCTGAAGTCGTTTGGTGAAGGAAATCCTGGGCCGCTTTCGTTCCCTGCCGGCGGCTGGACCCTTGCCCTCGATATCCCCACTGGCATCCAAGGATTAGGGCCACTCCTCGACCGACTTGATGACCTTGTCGTCGGTGTCGGAGGACGCATTTATCTCGCGAAGGACAGCCGAGTTCGACCCGAACTACTTCCCGAGATGTACCCACGACTCAATGAATGGCGCGAAGTTCGCGAACGAGTCGACCCAAATCGCCGAATCATGAGTGATCTCGCCCGACGCCTCGGGCTCTAGACACCTTTAATCAGCAACGCGTTTGGATTGGATCCAGTTCCAGCAGTCGTCGATCTTTGTCATGAGTTCTTCTTGCGTTCCATCGTTAGGAACGATGAAGGCGGCCACGGCACGACGTTCTTCGCGTGTTGCTTGCAACTTCATTCGAGCTCGCGCATCGTCAGCGTTGAACCCGCGAAATTCGACGAGACGCTGAACAGCGAGTTCGGGATCGGTATCGACCACGATGATGCCTTCAGTTTCGTAGGCCTTCGATTCGACGAGCAGTGGCACATCAAGAACAACGACGTTGTCGCTATCTCGTTGCG
>JAEMTX010000210.1:0-1722 GCA_016462055.1 Acidimicrobiia bacterium
CCACCATCGTGTCGGGAGCCGCCATCGTGGTGGGCACTGCAGGTGATGACGTCATCGTTGCTACCGGAATCGCTGGTCAGACTATCCGCTCGGGCGCAGGTGACGACACCATCTGTGGCTCGAGCGGTCCCGATCGGATCTTCGCCGCTGATGGGAACGACACCGTCCTCGCCGGCAACGGTGACGACACCATCGACGGGTGGAACGGTGCTGACACCATCGATGGCGGTTTAGGACGGGACACCCTCGGCGGTGGCTCCGGTGACGACGTCCTCAACGGAGGTCCGGGCAACGACATCGTGAGTGGCAATACCGACAGCGACCAGGTCAACGGCGGCGGTGGCGACGACCTACTGAGCGGCAATTTCGGTGATGATTCCGTGAACGGTGGCCTGGGCAACGATCGGGTCAACGGTGACGCCGGCAATGACATGCTCTCGGGCAACGAAGGCTCCGACACGCTCGGCGGCGGTCTCGGTGATGACCGGCTCAACGGCGGTGCCGCACCCGATGTCATTGATCCCGGCGCCGGTTCGAACACCTGCGGTTCCGATACCTCTGATTCGATGCGCGGTCCTTGTGCCATCGACACGACCGGCCCGATCATCAACAACATCGTGGCGCCCAACGTTGTCACCGCAGGTACGACGGCGACCTTCACCTGGCGGGTCAGAGACGCCAGTGGTCTGGACAACACCAACATGCGTTTCGGTGGCTACAGCGGCTGGATCACCTCATGGTGCGGGTTCGTGACTGTCGCTGAGCGGGTGAGCGGAACCGCCTCCGACGGTACGTATCGAGCCACCTGCGACATTCCTGCCAATGCGGTGAACGGCAGCTACACGGTGTTCCTTATGGCCTCGGACTCGTTCGGGAACAACTCGGGATGGGACGCTTCAACGCAGTTCGACTTCTCGGTGACTGATGGATCAGCCGATGCATCGCCGCCAGAGGCCAGAGATCTGTCGGCCCGAGTCGATGGTGGTTCGGTAATTGTGAGTTGGCGGGCCATAGATCCTTCCGGCGTTGCCGGACAGTCCGCATGGCTGGCGTACAACGTCTACTCGTTTGCCAGTGTGGAGGGCCCGTACTTCGTTTACAACGCAGCGGTCCGCGTTGAGGGCGACAACACCGACGGGGTCTACCAACAGCGAATCGATCGTCGACAGATAACTCCGAATGGCACCTTCACGGTTTGGCTCACCGTGATCGACGCTTTAGGCAATAAGTCATTCGCCCAGACCGCAACGACATTTGTGCTCTAAGCCCTCGATGCCCGAGGCGAACGAAGGCAACGGGTGGCTAGTGAACCCGAGACCCGTTGAAGTCCACCTCGAAGAAGAGGGTGTGGGCAGATGTTGCCGCGCTGATTTACGCTCAGACCCAGACTTCTCCCCGCCAAGGTCAGCCAACGAAGTGGAGTATGAACACTCCCGAGCTTCAAGATGCTGCGGACATGAGATGGAGCGAACATGCATGAGATCAAGTGCCCACACTGCGGGGAAAACTTCACAGTTGATGAGTCGGGTTACGCCGAGATCCTGAGACAAGTTCGTGATGATGCATTCAACGAGGCGCTCGGTAAGCAAGTGGAAAATGCCGAACACGACAAGAAGGTGGCGGTCGAACTAGCCGAGTCCAAGATCAGCCAGCAACTACTTGGGGCAGCTTCGGCTAAGGACGTGGAGATCGAGCGTTTGAAAGCGGAGTTGAAGTCGAGCT
>JAEMTX010000210.1:1732-3298 GCA_016462055.1 Acidimicrobiia bacterium
GAATTGAACGAAGCGCTGGGTTCGGTTCAAAAAGAGCGAGACGATCTTCAGCGAGACCTTCAACTGAAGGAAGGAGAGCAAAAGATTTATGAGGCATCGTTGAAACATCAGTACGAGACGCAGATCAGCGATCGAGACGAGACGATCGAGCGTCTGAAGGACATGAAGGCAAAGCTCTCTACGAAGATGGTCGGTGAGACTCTCGAGCAGCACTGCGAAATTGAGTTCAACAAACTGCGTGCGACCGCCTTCTCAAGTTCCTATTTCGAGAAAGACAACGACGCAAAGTCTGGCAGCAAGGGCGATTACATCTTTCGAGATTCCGACGATGGCGGGACGGAGTTCGTCTCGATCATGTTTGAAATGAAAAACGAGAGCGATACGCCGGGATCGAAAAAGAAGAACGAAGAATTCTTTAAAGAACTCGACAAGGATCGAAACGAGAAAGGATGCGAGTACGCCATCCTCGTCTCGTTGCTTGAGCCGGAAAACGATCTCTACAACAGTGGAATCGTTGACGTCTCCCACCGCTATCCGAAGATGTACGTCATCCGGCCTCAATTCTTCATTCCAATGATTACTGTTCTGCGTGACGCTGCTCGCAATTCGTTGTCGTACAAAGCCGAACTGGCGCGGGTCAAGGAGCAGAACGTTGACATCACGACGTTCGAAGACGATCTCGACACGTTCAAGACAGGTTTCGCCCGCAACTATGACTTGGCAGCGAAAAAGTTCAAGACGGCCATCGAGGAAATCGACAAGACAATCGATCATCTGCAGAAGACCAAAGAGGCGCTACTTGGTTCGGAAAATAATCTCCGCCTAGCGAACAACAAGGCTGAAGACCTTTCGATCAAGAAACTCACGCGTGGCAATCCAACGATGGCCGCCAAATTTGCCGAACTAAAGACCGGCGAGCCTGAAGTTGAGCAGTAGCGGGAGCGGTTCCATCACGCGCCCACGGAACCTGTGATGATCTGCCAATGGCGCTTGAACTAAAGCCGTTCCCAGGATCGTTCGGGACTGAAGCTGTTGGTAGTGATCTCAGCAGTGATCGCGGGCTTTCGGTGCAGTGGTCGCTTGCGGAGATGGAAGCGTTACGCGAGGAATTCGACTCCCGGCATTTGTTGTTGGTTCGAGGCGAATGCATGACTGGCGAACAACAGGTGGCGTTTGTGGCGAGATTTGGGCCCCTTTTGGCCGAGCGAAACCTCTGGTCGTACGTTTCGAATTCGCGACCCGACGGAATCATCCGCGAAGGAGGTTTGCTGTTTCATTCCGACTTCGCCTTCACGCCGCATCCAGTGCTTGGGATTTCCTTGCATTGTCTTGAGGCGCCTGCGAGTGGAGCGCCCACAAGATTCATTGATGTTGAACACGCCGCCCAAGTGCTTCCCGCTGATCTTCGAGCAGCGCTGGAAGGGCGTTCGGTACTTAACGTCTACGACTTTCACCTGCCCGATGACGCGCCGATGAGGGTTGAGAACATACGGAAGAAGTTGCCACGTTGCGAACGGCCCATCTTTGGAATACATCCGAGAACGGGAACCGAAGTCATCACCGCCA
>JAEMTX010000038.1:0-3445 GCA_016462055.1 Acidimicrobiia bacterium
GGTAGCGGTAAAAGTCGCGCTTCGCTCGCGGCATCGATGGCTGATGCTCCCAAGCCTCGGGAACCATCATGAGAACTGCATGAGGGAGGTCGTAGCCGCCCATATGAAGAAGTTCAAGAACTTCGTCGAACGTCGCCGAATCTGAAGCCTCGGGCGTGCAGATGGGGAAAATACGTTCAAGATCGCCAGGCAGGAGCTCGGAGTGCAGCAAGGCTTCGCGTGCTCGCATCCAATTGCGGTTGCCTTGCACCGTATTGATCTCGCCGTTGTGAGCGATATATCGAAAGGGATGAGCCAGCGGCCAAGACGGGAAGGTGTTCGTTGAGAAACGGGAATGAACAAGAGCAAGTGCCGACTCAACACGGGGATCATTGAGATCGGTGAAGAATGCACCAAGCTGCGTTGTCGTCAACATTCCTTTATAGATGAACGTGCGGCTGGAAAGCGACGGGAAGTACACGCCCCCATCGCTGAGGGAACCGAGTTCGACTTCCGAACGCTTGCGAGCGAGATACACATGCCGATCAAGAGTGAGGCCATGGAGGCCTTCACCAACGATGAACGGCTGAAAGAAGGAAGGTTCCACTCCCTTCGCCTGTGACCCGATCATTGAGTCGTCGACAGGGACCTCTCTCCAGCCGAGGACAGTCAATCCCTCTTCGAGGAAAATGGCCTCAATTGACGACCGAACAGCCGCAGCTGCTGCTGCATCTGCTGGCAAAAAGGCGAGCCCAGTGGCGTAGTCGCCTTCGGGTGGAAGATCGAAGGGCACAACCGAGCGGAAGAACTTGTCGGGAATCTGCAGGAGGATGCCGGCGCCATCGCCGGTGTTCACCTCTGAACCAGCCGCACCGCGATGATCCATGTTGCAAAGCGCACCGAGGCCATGGCGCACTATCTGATGGCTGCGCTCACCTTTCATATGCACCACGAAATTGACGCCGCAGGCGTCGTGTTCGAATCGGGGGTCGTAGAGACCCTGTGAATTGGGGAGCCCGGAAGGGCGAAGTGTTGACATACGTCTTCCTGCGTTGCGTGGACCAGCAGATCCACCCATTGGGTTGAGGACTGTGGTGTTGACACGCTCACGATGGGGACGACGCTGGCCCCTGAGCGGAAACCAAATCGTACACGGAGATTGCGAGGATTCTCCTGCCGAGCGCCTGATCTGTGTCCGAGCGCAGGACGCCCACGGATCCGCCCCGGTAGGATTTCGAGCGTGCAAAGGCCTGATCATGATCCCGAAAGCCATATCGCCGACCTGGCCACCTTCATCGAGGACTCACCATCGCCGTTTCACGCCACAGCGATCGCCTCAGAGCGCCTTGATCGGCTTGGCTTCGTCGAAATTGAGGAATCCAATGTCTGGCCGCCTCAGCCCGGCAGATACTTCCTGCGTCGTGGCGGAGCCCTCGTGGCATGGTCAACTGCCGACGGGGCACACCCCCACGCCGGATTCCGAATCATCGGCGCCCATACCGACTCGCCAAATCTCCGACTGCGACCTCGCCCTGATCACCGTTCAGCGGGGATGGCTCAACTTGGGGTTGAAATATACGGCGGCGTTCTTCTCAATTCTTGGCTCGACCGCGACTTGGGCCTCTCAGGTCGCGTAACCCTCATCGGCGACGGCGGCGAAACTGAAACCCGACTCCTCCACGTCAATGAACCGCTCCTGCGAGTTCCTCAATTGGCCATCCACCTTGATCGATCAGTCACGACCGACGGTCTCCGGCTCGATCCGCAGCGTCATATGCAACCGGTGTGGAGTTCCGCCCAGGGCGGAGTCCCCATCTTTCAAGAGTGGCTTGCCCAACAATTCGAGGTCTCATCCTTGGCGATCGGCGCATGGGATCTCATGGCTCATGACCTGACCCCGCCCACCCGGCTCGGAGTGGATGGTTCGATGTTCGCCTCCGGGCGCCTCGACAACTTGCTCTCCTGTCACGCCGGTCTTGTCGCTCTCGAAAATAGTTGTGCCGATGGCTTCACGTCCGTGCCGGTCCTGTGCCTCTTCGATCACGAGGAGGTTGGAAGTGAAACGGCAAGTGGCGCTGCCGGACGACTACTGCCGGCGACCTTGGAAAGAATCTGCATCGCATCGGGCCTGAACCGAGATGAATGGTTCGCATCCCTCGCTGCGTCAATCTGCGTCTCTGCAGACGGAGCACACGCAACGCACCCCAACTGGCCCGAGCGCCATGAACCAGACCACCTAGTGCTGCTGGACGGTGGACCAGTCGTGAAATGGAACGCGAATGCTCGTTACGGCACTGACGCCCCAGGGGCAGCGCACATTCTTGCGCTCGCCAAGAATCTTGAGATACCCATGCAGACTTTTGTCTCCCGCAATGACTTGCCGTGTGGATCAACAATCGGTCCCATTACCGCAGCGCAACTAGGAATCACCACGATTGATATCGGAGTGGCTCAGCTTTCGATGCATTCGGCGCGTGAGTTAACCGGCGTGGTTGACCCGGCGCGATTCGCGGCACTCCTTGCTGCGTTTCTAAACAGTCCGACAACGCTGGGTGAGCGTTGAACCTTCTCGAAGCAATTACGCTCTTAGGAGCAACTCCTGAGTCTTCGCCGGAACTCGTCCGGTCCAAGTACCACGAGCTAATGCGCCAGCATCATCCGGATGTCGCGGCGCTCAACTCCGGGTCAAAAAGTGCTGCTCTCGATCCCGCAACGCTTACCGAGGCCTATGCAGTCTTCGTCGCTGAGTTCAGCAAGGCCGATGCCAAAACCAGTTCTAACGTTGGTCTTCGACAGGATTCAGAATCTCAGACCAGCCACTCATTTCCAGCAGTGGCTGCGAACCACGATGGAGACACCATCTGGATTGAGGCTCCACCCGATGAGGCCTACCAGCGCCTCCTCGACGCCGCGGCTTGTCTTGGCGGAATCGGTCATGTTGACCGCACGAACGAACTTCTTGAGGTGATCGTTCGGTTCGAGGATGGCCCCTCATGCTCCGTACTCATGACACTGCAAGGCCGAGCGTACGGGACAGATGTCTTCTGCGAAATGGAATCGATAGAAGCGGTCCCTGCTCCCCCACTTGCTCCAGTCCTCGACCAACTCGTCACTTTTCTCAATTTTCCTCCCAAAGCATCCGCGCACTAACCGAGCGGCGCAGCGAAACTGGCATCGGGTCATTCGGGAAGGAGTCGAGATCGTGGCAGTTACCAGCCAATCCTGGATGCTCGACGCGATCGCCTTCCACCACGATTTCGAGGATCGGCTTCGCGGACCAGAAGGCCTCGTCGCTGTTAGGGATCGTGCGGTACAGATTTGGGATGGTGTCGACCCAGTGGTCCATGACTACCTCGCGACACTTGTGGTTTCTCCACCCGAGGATTGGTACCGGGCATGCGAGGACACCTACCTCGTTGACTGGTATCGAGTGCTCATGGCGCCTTGGCTCTCTCCAACGCGGTCG
>JAEMTX010000038.1:3455-12537 GCA_016462055.1 Acidimicrobiia bacterium
GCGGTCGATTCAGTCTCCCGATGCACTCAGGCGAGGTCTGCCACAGCTCGGATGGCATGCAACCGAGTCCCGCCGCCTCGCACGCGGACGAGAGTTGCTCACTCTCGCCGAGCGACATCTGAGCGGCGACACATTTGAGCAACTCCTTAGCCGCTTCGGTTGGGGGCAAAAGGGTTGGCTCGACATCGACGACGTCACCGGAGCGATCACCAGACTCCGACGTCTCGATCCGCAACAATTTCGTCGATACCCCGATCTCGTCAGCATCGTCGAGAACGCTTTTGAAGTCTTTGAATCGGCGGCTACAAAGCCCGATCATGTGCTTCTCACCGTTTCTGATTGATCAGGTGTTGCTCAGCAGCGGTACCGTCACGCGCATACGCATAGAGGGCGCCATGACGAAAGTTATGAACTCAGCGCGCTGATCACTGCTGTCGATGATGACTGCAACTCGAGTACATCTGCACCTCCAGAAGTCCGACGTGGCGTTACTGGGAGAGCTACAGGTTCGGGAGAAGCATCCTTCATCGTCCAGGCCAGGCCCAGCGCATCGAAATATCCGAACGTGGTATCTCTCTTCATCCCGGAGTTCAAAGAACCAGGGAGTTCCAATAGGTGCAATGGATTGCGCTCACCAGCGACCTTACGCATGAGAGCTGTCAGGAATGATCGTTGCCGTTCTGTGCGTCCAATGTCGGCGGTCCCATCAACGCGCCACTTGCCATCGACCATTTCCTCGTAGTAGCGACTGCGGACATAGGCGAGCGCCTGGGTTCCGCTCAGCAGGGTCTTGCCCGCCTTTGGAATCGACAATCCGGACTGATCATCTTTTGCCGGGTATGGGACATCGACGGTGATGCCGTCAACGGAGTCCACAAGTTTTCCAAAACTCACAAAATTGATTTCAAGGTAATGATCAACAGGGATCCCGAGCCCCTCCACCGCTTTGATGAGATTGGAAGGACCGTTCGCGAACGTTGCGTTGATGCGTCCCTTCTGTCCCGTCGCTGGATCAGTCACCCATAGATCTCGCGGTATCGAGACGAGTTGGGTCGTTGCGCCGTCGACGCGGAGAACCATGATTGTGTCGGTCCGAGCGCCGGATACCTCGCCGGAGAGAAAAGCCCCGGCGTTCGGATCATTGGCTGTTATCCCCGCTCGGGAATCAGTGCCTACGACCAAGTAATTGGTTCCGTTTCGCGAACCACGCGCGCTCAGTGCTGACGCGACATTCACGGTGGGGATTCGCGAAAACTGCAACCAACCGAAGGCCACGACGGCCAATGGAAGCAGAAGTAAGAACATCGCGACGCCAACTATGACTGTCCGCAGTCGAAGGCGGAATTTTCGTCTTGCACTCACCGGTACCGATGTGGCGTGCTCGCTGCTATTCGATCCCGTTGGCGATCCCGAAGCGCCGCTTCCACCTAAAGGTTTCGAGCTGCGGCCCAAAAGCGGTCGCGCAGGAGCGGCGGGCGTTGGCTCACTCCCCTGAGCATCACTCGATGACGATCGCCCCAGAATTCGGCGTCCCGCCTGATCACGATCATTCATGGTGATCAAATTTCACGCCCATGCTCATCAGCCAATGCTAGGAGGGTCTCCAACGCACATGTGCCTCACCCCACCTAGGGGATTTCAGCGCAATGTCACTATCGTTCTGCGAGTGAGTGCAGACGTCGTCGTAATTGGGGCCGGACTGGCGGGGTTGGCTTGCGCACGTACGCTGACATCTGCGGGACTGAGCGTGCGGCTCTTAGAGGCATCCGACGGTGTTGGTGGACGAGTCCGCACCGACATGGTCGACGGCTTTCGCCTCGACCGTGGTTTTCAGATTCTTCTCACCGCTTATCCAGAACTCGCCCGCTGGTTCGACATGGACGAGCTTCAACTCCGGCGGTTCCAAGCCGGAGCGACGATCTGGACCGGCTCTGCCTTTACGAGAATTGGCGATCCCCTTCGAAGCCCGCGAGATCTCCCTTCGACGGTACTTTCAAACGTTGGTTCGCTGGCCGACAAACTTCGACTGCTTAGGCTGATCGCTTCAGTCCGACGAGGTTCCGTTCCTGAGATCATGCGCCGCGCTGACATGTCGACGCATCAGAAAATCGAGCAGTTTGGATTCTCGCAACGCTTTATCAAACGGTTTTTGCAACCACTCTTCAGCGGGATTCAACTTGATCCTGATCTTGAGGTTTCTTCGCTGAGGTTCGAAGTGATCTTCCGAATGCTGGCTATTGGCGACAGTGCTGTTCCGGCGATGGGAATGGGCGTGCTGAGCGAACTGATGGCAAACGGTCTCCCTGACGGGGTGGTGCAGTGCGGACGACAAGTAGTCGAACTCGCCGGCACTACAGCGCTTCTTGCCGATGGGGAACGCGTTGAAGCTCGAGTTGTAGTGGTTGCAACGCACGGGCCAAATGCAGCGCACTTACTCAAGTTGCCGGATCCCGGATCACGTCCAGTCTCGGCGGTCTGGTTTGATGCAACGCGTGAACCACTGCATGGCAAAAAGATCTTCCTCGACGGCGCCGAATCTGGGCCTATGAAAAATCTTGCGGTGATGACCGATGTCGCTCCCGAGTACGCGCCCGAAGGACGAACGTTGTGCGTGGCCGCCATTCCGGGCCCGGCCGCCCTGACAACGGGGCTCGAGTCTGATGTTCGAAAGCAACTCGAAGAGTGGCATCCAGGATCGACCAGGTGGGAGACAATCCGTGTCGATGTCATCCCTCATGGACAGCCCCTTCAATTGCCGCCGCTCGACCCTCGACGAACCGTGCGTGCTGGCGACAATCGTTATGTATGCGGCGATCATCGAGACACCGCTTCAACTCAAGGCGCGCTGTTCTCTGGGCGACGAGCTGCTGCTGCGGTTCTCGCCGACCTGCAATCTCCACACACGAGTTAGCGCAACTCTTTAGCGACCTTCAATTGCTTGGATCTTGCCCGAATCGATTGCGGCGCGAAGTACCGCGTGATCTCTTTCGGTCTGATCGGCATAGTCCTTCGAGAACGACGCGATGGCTTTATCGAACGTGTCCCCTTCTCCCAGATAGGCACTGATTGCTATCGGATCTCCGGTCCGCGCGTGGGCACGTGCCAGAGTTCGACCGCAGACGCCGCCGTAGCTCGAAAGAACCGTAGGTGTCATTGAAGAGACGACGGCTGAACCCTTCATGTCGCGAAGCTGGCGTATGTAATAGTGACGTTCACGAAACTTTGTCCACCCCAGGAACATGTCGCTTGCAGCCTGCAGGAGTCTCTGGCCAACGACCACGCGTTCTCCATGGGTGGAGTACTTGCTTGCGCCAATCCATGGCTCGAGAACGGAACGATTCGCTTCCTTAATCTGCAGAAACAGCGGATCATCGTCTTCCCGATCGGCAGTGCACAGCGCAATCCAGCAATGAGTGCCGACACTTCCCACTCCCACAACCTTGCGAGCGATATCGATGATTTCAAACCGCTCGAGTAAAAGCTTCTTGTCCTCTTGGAGTGTTTCCTTGTAACGATCCAGCACCGTGTGGACAGCGTGATACGTCGTGACATCTGGTAGGTGTTCCACGAGTGGTGGATTGTCCACGATGACGCGGCGCCCATCAACCACTTGGGTCAACTTGTCCAACGCCTGAAGAGTGTTGTGGCGCCGCGCCCGCTCAACGAGCTTCGCCGAACTCTTCAGTGCTTCGGTGGGCAACATCGGAAGAATCTCGTCAACATCGACTTTCGCGTACCAAACATCGAGCTGCGTTTGGTCGGCGAGCACCGCCATCCACGAGCGGTATGAAGCAACACTTTCCATCGTGGCTGCTTCCGCTTGCTCTTTTGAGAAACCATTGTCGCGGGCGGCGAGTTCAACGCTTGCAGCGAGACGCTTCACGTCCCATTCCCATGGCCCTGGCAGCGTCTCATCGAAGTCGTTCAGGTCGAACAGCAGGTTGCGTTCAGGAGAAGCGAAGAGTCCGAAGTTCTGAAGATGTGCATCTCCGCACGCCTGGACATCGAGACCTGAGCTCGGGGTACCAGCAAGATCAGTAGCCATAACTGCAGCAGCGCCTCTATAGAAGGTGAATGGCGAGGCCACCATGCGACCCCAGCGCAGAGGAACGAGATCCGGGAATCGCCGACGGTTCTGGTCCTCGAGAACCGCAAACGGGTCCCGGCGAGTCTCTGGGGCCACCCAACCCGCATGGGACGAACGCTGGGCGACCTTGCGCCGTTCACGTCCGAGCTGACGTCGCTCGGCTCGCGTCATGAGTTCACCGCCCGAATGCATAAGCGGTCCAAGTTCGAGCGGGGCACCAGCGGCGACGACATCCTCGAAAGCCATTGCCTCACAGTACTTGCGCCCTCACGGTGATGGAGGGGTTCTCTGGTTGAGTAGGTTCAGGATATGAGCGAGATCAACGTACAAGTTGAAAGGACAATGAATAAGCGTCTCGTAGGAACCGTTTCTTTACTCGGTTTCTTAGGATCGATCCCTTTTGCTAACTGGTGGCTGACACAAAACGGAATGTGGAACGCACCGATTCTTGGACTCTTACCGTCGGCCCTGTGGGTCGTGGCATTCTCTTTCGTTCTGCGTGATCTTGCTCAGATCACAATCGGAAAGAAATGGGCATGGACTGGCATCGCGATCGGAACTATCGCTTCATGGTGGATCGCGTCACCCGCATTAGCCGTAGCGTCAGGAGTGGCATTCGCAGTGAGCGAATCAGTCGACGGTTTCATTTTCACACCCTTGGCCGACCGTAACCGGTTTGCGTTAGCCGTGGTGATTTCCGGAGTGGTCGGAGGTTTTCTCGACTCTGCTCTTTTTGTTCGCATTGCTTTCGGATCATGGTCCGGATGGTGGCAACTCGGCATAGCCAAGGCGATCGTAGTAGCCGCCGCAACTCCCGCAGCATGGATAGCGCGTCGTGCTTTACTAAAATAGTCCTTCATCAGAGAAAGTTCTCCGAGCAAAGCGCGACGTGACACGCGGATACAACGACGCTCCGATGCAGGGGAGCCAGCGCACACAAAAGCAACTTTCGGCCATTCTCATACGCTTGGTTCCGACTTCCATCGTTTGTAGGTCCGACGTAGATTCACGCTGCCTTGACTGCGCTACTGCTCTCAGAATCGCTCTTGCTAGGAGGAGTAGCTACTAGGCCCGAAACCGCAAAGACGGCTAGGGAAAGGGCGCCGACTGTGCGAAAGCGGGATCGTGTTCTGTGGAACTTGGCAGCCATGATCTCCCTGAAATGTGCAGGTGGTTGTGCGTGTCGCCTCCCGCGAAAGCGCCTCTCCGCTAGCGTCTCAGCGTGCCCAATTGGCTCTTTGAGCTCATCAATCCTTGGACCACTCCGCTGACCTTGGTTGCGGGCATAATCACGCTGGCGTGGTTATGTCGGGTCCGTGGCCGCAATCTTGCTGTTGTCGCCCTTTCAGCTGCGGTTGGTGTCGCTATGTGGCAAGCATGGAAATCAGGTCCGCCCAATGGCTTGCTAGATCTGCAGATTTACACGAACTCTGCACGCGCCTGGCTCGATGGGGGGTCGCTGTACGACTACAGCGACCCCACGTTCAATCTTTCGGCCACCTACCCGCCGATTGGTCCGCTTCTGTTTACCTCGCTAACCCCACTCACCGCGGACGGCCGAGAGGTCCTGTTCACGGCTTTCAATCTTCTGGCTCTCTTTGGATGCGCGTGGTTTGTCTCGGGCCTTGCCCGAATCACACCAACGAAACGTTTCGAGTGGTCGGCATGGGCATTCGCAGCGTCAACGGTGACGATTCCGGTTTGGCTCACCCTCAGGCAGGGTCAAATCAATGTCCTGATCTGGCTCTTGGTACTCGCTGATCTCGATGCGCTGCGTCGAAGCCGCCGCTTCGCAGGAATCGCTATTGGATTCGCTACCGCTATCAAACTTCTTCCGGGCCTGTTCATCGTGTGGCTAGCAGTGACCAAACGGTGGGCCGCCGCACTCTGTTCCATCGTCGCTTTTGGCATCGCCATCGGTATTGGTTGGCTCCTCGCTCCGAGCGATTCGCGTAGCTATTGGACAGATCTGCTGTGGCACTCAGATCGAGTCGGCGCTCTCGGCGATGCTCGTAATAATTCGGCCCTCGGTGTGATCGCTCGCAACTTCGAGTCGGGTACTGGGCGAACCGCTTTATGGCTATGTATTTCCGCCGCAATTCTTCTCGTAGCCCTTCTTCGTTCGGTCAAGGCTTCGAAGGCGAACGACTTCCTCGCCGTCGCCGCAATTGTTGGCTGCGCCACCGCTGCGATAAGCCCCATCTCATGGACCCACCACCTTGGATTTCTTCTCGTTGCTCTGGCTGCTTTCGCTCTTCAAGCGACAACGACTCGATCGCAACTTCTGTGCGCCGGCGTCTGGCTCTTCCTTCTTGATCCTGCCGGCCATGGCGATGACGCAATATTTTCGACGATACGGGCACTCTTAGTCGTCGGTGCCGTCTGTTTCACTCCGATACGCAATGCCCAGCCACCAGTGCAGGCCTCAGCACGTCAAACGGAAACGACTCCGAGATCACGACAGCGTTCATGAGTGCCCCCGATGTGAGATCGAACCGTAGCGAGGGCTCCCCACGGTCCGACCACCTGAAACGTGTCATTCTTGGCCCATGATTTTCTTGACCGGTCTCTCCTGGTGGATTCTCTTCCCGCTCACTTTCCTCATTATTGGAGGACTGGCAATCGCTACTCGGGTGGTGAGCACACGTCTTCTCAAGGACGACGCGGGACAATCGAGCGCCCACGCAAGTCCACTCATGCCGACCCTCGGGGCACTCTTCGCTTTCCTTTCTGGATTTGTTATTGCGGCGCAATGGACAGCCCAAACTTCGGCCGATTCCGTAGTGAGCCGCATGTCCACAGCGAGTGCTCGTCTCGCATGGGCCTCCACCGCACCTGGTGCGTCGACAATCAAGATTCAGTCGGCACTATCGAGCGACCTAACAACGACGACTGAGAGCGGTTGGGGAGAGTTGCAGACCAGTAACATCAGTTCCTTCAATGAGTCTCAGACCTATCAGGAATTGCAACAAACTGTGCGCGAAGCGGCGTATTCATCGACTGTGTCAATCCCGGCCGCCACCGAATTGCTGGAGGCCGCGGACGAGGTCGGCGCTTTTCGGCATCAATTAGCGGATGCCGCCAGCACAACGCTTCCCACCTTGTTGCTCATCGTCTTAGCGCTAAGTGGGATCGCGCTCACGGTGAATTCCGTCATTCTTACTGTTGACAGCCACCGACGTGCCGCTTATGTCGTGACATCAGTAGTGATCCTCGTTTCACTAAATCTTGCTCTCCTTCTCGTCCTTGCTGCGCCGTTCCGAGGCACATTGCAAACCTCCCCGAAGGCCGTACAAGAAGTGGTCCAGCGAATCGAGACAGGTTTCTATTCGCGTTAGTGGGGGCCTAAGACGGGTACCGTACGGATATGCCTGAATTCGTTTATCAAGACCTCCTCCCCCTCGGCCCGGACACGACCGAGTATCGGCTCCTCACTGCCGATGGCGTCGAGAAGGTTGAAACGGACCTAGGTAACTTCCTCAAGGTCTCGCAAGAAGCAATCACCGCGCTCACGTCTGCAGCGATGTTCGAGATTGCGCATTTCCTGCGAACACCTCACCTCGCTCAACTCGCAAAGATCCTCGACGATCCAGAAGCCTCCGGCAACGACCGATTCGTTGCGCTCGATCTCCTCCGTAATGCAAACGTCGCTGCTGGTGGAATTCTTCCTGGTTGCCAAGACACAGGCACTGCGATCATTAAAGCGAAGAAGGGCCAGTTCGTTCTCACGTCAGGGAATGACGAGTCGGCAATTTCGCGCGGCGTCTTCGATACCTACCTATCGCACAACCTTCGCTATTCACAAATGGCTCCGCTCGACATGTATCGAGAGATCAACACAGAAACCAACCTCCCGGCCGAAATCGAAATCAGCGCGATCGACGGCGATTCCTACAAGTTCTTCTTTATGGCCAAAGGCGGCGGATCGGCCAACAAGAGCTATCTGTTCCAAGAGACCAAGGCGGTCTTGAACCCGGCTGCGATGCTGAACTTCATCGCCGAGAAAATGGATCTACTCGGGACATCTGCGTGCCCTCCGTATCACTTAGCAGTTGTCATCGGAGGAACGTCGGCGGAGTTCGCATTGAAAACCGCCAAGATGGCTTCGACCAAGTATCTCGATGCTCTTCCCTTCGAAGGAAATGAATTCGGTCAAGGATTCCGCGATATTGAACTCGAAGCCGAGTTTCTCAGGGTCTCGCAGGAATCTGGAATTGGTGCTCAGTTCGGTGGCAAGTATTTCTGCCATGACGTCCGGGTGGTGCGACTCCCCCGCCACGGAGCTTCATGTCCGATCGCCATTGCTGTCTCTTGCGCTGCGGACCGACAAGCACTGGGGAAGATCACCGCCGACGGAGTTTTCCTTGAGCAGCTCGAACACGATCCGGCTCAGTTCCTCCCCGAGGTCACAGACACGATCCTCGAAGGCGACGTGGTCGCAATCGATCTCAATCGGCCAATGTCAGAAATTCGCGAGACGCTTTCCAAGCTTCCAATCAAGACTCGCCTCAGTCTGAGCGGTCCGATGGTTGTTGCCCGAGATATCGCCCACGCGAAACTCAAAGAACGAATCGATGCTGGCGAAGGTCTTCCCCAGTACTTGAAGGATCACTGCGTCTATTACGCCGGACCGGCAAAGACCCCAGAGGGCTACGCCTCCGGATCATTCGGGCCAACGACTGCAGGCCGAATGGATTCCTACGTCGATCTCTTTCAGGAGAATGGCGGAAGTTTCGTCATGCTGGCCAAGGGCAATCGCTCAAAGGTCGTCACCGACGCTTGCAGGAGGCACGGAGGTTTTTACCTGGGATCGATCGGCGGACCCGCCGCCCGGCTCGCTCAGGATTGCATCCGTTCCGTCGAGGTCCTTGAGTATCCAGAACTAGGCATGGAAGCGGTGTGGAAGATCGAAGTTGAGAATTTCCCAGCCTTCGTCGTCGTCGATGACAAAGGTAATGACTTCTTCGAAGAAGTCATTAAGAGTCGGCCAATCAC
>JAEMTX010000211.1 GCA_016462055.1 Acidimicrobiia bacterium
CATTAATGATGTGCTTCTCGCTGGGATGAAAGTTGTGGGTGAGCTTTTTGCCACCGGCGAGATGCAACTTCCCTTCGTTCTCCAATCAGCCGAGACGATGAAGACCTCGGTTGCCCATCTTGAGAAGTTCATGGAAAAAGTCGACGATGGCGGAAAAGGTCGCATTGTCCTCGCCACCGTCAAGGGCGACGTCCACGACATTGGCAAGAACCTTGTCGACATCATCCTCACCAACAACGGCTATGAAGTCGTCAACCTCGGCATCAAGATTTCAATTGCCGAAATGATCGAAAAAGCTGTTGAGGTAAACGCCGACGCGATTGGCATGAGTGGACTTCTCGTGAAGTCCACACTCATCATGCGAGACAACCTCGAAGAGTTGAACGCTCGAAATCTCTCGAACATCCCCGTGCTCCTCGGCGGCGCCGCCCTCACGCGCAGCTACGTCGAACGCGATCTACGCGAGGTTTATGAAGGCCGGTTGTTCTACGGCAAGGACGCGTTTGAAGGCCTTCGGGTCATGGACCGAATCGGCAACATCAAGCGTGGCAACGAACCAGACGATTTCGATTGGGGTCGGGTCCCCAGCGAGAGCAAGGTCCCAGCACGCTCTGGCACAAAAGCGGTAACGGCCGCCGAGGACCTTCCCTTGCGATCACCCGAGGTGGCAGCCGATAACGAGATCTTCACTCCCCCATTCCTCGGGACCAAAGTCATCAAGGGAATTTCTCTCGACGACATTGCGGCTTACATCAATGAAACCGCGCTCTTCCGAAACCAGTGGCAGTTCCGTCCCGAAACCAATGACGGCGTCACGGAAACCGACGAGGAGTTCAAAAATCGCATTCGCCCAACACTGCGATCACAACTTGCAGAGGCAAAAGCCGCCGACATGCTCATCCCACAGGTCGTCTATGGCTACTTCGCCGTGAACAGCGACGGAGATGACCTCGTAGTCTGGACCGACGCTTCTCGATCTGAAGAACTCACTCGCTTCCACTACCCGCGTCAACAATCGACACCTTTCACGTGCATCGCCGACTTCTTCCGACCCATGGATTCTGATGTCGACTACGCCGCTTTCCACATTGTCACCATGGGCCAACGAGTAAGCGACGTTGCCGCCAAACTTTTCGAGGAGAACCGCTACCAGGAGTACCTGCTCGTTCATGGCCTTGGCGTCGAAATGGCTGAGGCACTGGCCGAGTACTGGCACCGGCGCATGCGCGAAGACTGGGGCTTCGCACAAGACGATGGTCCGTCTCTTGCTGGACTCTTCCGCCAGCAATATCGCGGCGGACGCTATTCATGGGGTTACCCCGCATGCCCTGATCTCGAAGACAATGAACGAGTTGCTCAGATTCTTGACGCAGGACGCATAGGCATTGAGGTCAACGAGGACACCGGCTTCCAATACCAGCCTGAGCAAACCACGTCAGCATTGATCTGCCACCACCCGCAGGCCAAGTATTTCGTCGCCCGCTGAGGCTTAGTTCGCCGAGGACAGCAATGCCCTTGCGACCAAGTCGGCCCCAAACGCTGTGAGTATCGCCAAATAAAGCAACCCAGTTGCCGCCATCACCGCCGAATACGAACGCTCTTTCAGCGCTAGGCGTGTCGTGATGATCAAACCAATGGTGGTGATCGCGCACATCACCCAGAACCAGGTGAGCAGACCGTTGTAACCGTCGTCGATGGTTCCGTTGATCGCCGAGATCATTCCGGTTGGAACGAGCAACAGGGCCACCTCAGGAACCCAGAGCCAACCTGTCCAGTACACAAGCTCGAGCAGTGCGCCCCGAGCCAGACCCGGCTGCACGAGATACCAGTGACCAAGCAACATTGCATCGGTTACTGCCCCGAGGAACAGTGCGCCGACGACAAATCTTGAGACCGCAAGCCAAGCAGGCCCGCCGGCTTCGAGACCTGCGGCGACGACACCTACGAACCCGAGGATCGGAGCGATCAGGTCGAGACGAGGATCGAACTCACGAACGGTTACGTCCTTTTCAGCGGCTTCTCGTTCGATGCCCGTCATCGCGGCGACGCGCTCAGTGCGCGCCTCGGCCAACGCGACTTGCCCCGATACCCCCGCTTTACGGCGAATGATCGACGAGGCCAGCGCGTAACCCGATGCGAGAACCACGCCCACTGAAGCGACATCTCGCACAACCAACGGCTCGATGACGAAGATCCCGATATACGCCGCGCCACCCGCCATGAGCAGGTACGTCCCGCGCATGAGCCATCCGTAGCCGAGAGACACTTCTCGGCGCCGTGTAGTGACCCAGAGGAACAGGAGCCCACCTGCTGCCCACTGAAGAAGGAGTGAGGCGGCGTCGAAATCAATCATCGGACTGCCACTTTGTCATGCTTCTACAGACACCAATGACCGCTCGGCGTTCGTGATCGACTCGGCTCCAGAACTGGTGACTACCACGATGTCCTCAAGACGGAAGCCGAACTCGCCGGGAAGGTAAATGCCGGGCTCGACTGAGTAGGCGTTCCCCGCTACAAGGGGCGTGCGATTCCCGAGAACGATGTAGGGGTCTTCGTGTTCTTCGACCCCAATGCCGTGTCCGGTTCGGTGCATGAACCATTCGCCGAAGCCGGCAGCCTCGATGATCGATCGCGTTTGTGTATCGACATCTTCGGCGGGAATACCCGGACCTCCGGCAGCACGTCCAGCAGCTTCAGCAGTGTGCAGATGGCCGTAGACCTCGGTCATACGGGCGGTGGGGGTTCCCGTCACAACGCAGCGAGTGATGTCGGAGCAGTACCCAACTCCATCAGCGTCGGCCATGGTTCCACCAAAATCGCAGAGAACGACTTCATTGGCACCAATCACTCGGGATCCGGGTTCATGATGAGGGCTTGCGGCGTTCTCCCCCGCAGCAACAATCGCAAAGTTCACACGGTGATGGCCTTCAGCAAGGATCCGTCGGCCGATGTCGGCAGATACCTCGGCTTCGGTGCGGCCGATAAGAGGAATTTCGCCAGCCTGCAGTTGTGCAGCGATACGGTCGACTGCTGATGCTGCAGTGCGCAATGCGACCACCTCCGCGGCGTCTTTCACTGCACGGAGTGGACCAATGACCGACGCTGTTGTCGTGAAGTTCAGATCGGGACGCGCTTGCTGAAGCTCGACCAGGAATCGAGCCCAAGTGCGCTCGCCAATCGCCGCGTTTGCCGAGGAACCAATGAGATCAGAAACGATCGTGATCGGATTATCGGTTTCGCCCCATGGGCGAATCGAAAAG
>JAEMTX010000212.1:0-2210 GCA_016462055.1 Acidimicrobiia bacterium
GCATCGAGATACAGCGTGGACGCGAAGAGCCCAACCATGAGAAGCACCACCACATAGGTGAGGGGCATCAGTTTGGCCATGTTGACCCGATAGGCCTTGCCCGATACGCGGGTACGAATCTCTTCATAAGTTGCGACAGCGATGTGGCCACCGTCGAACGGCAGTATCGGGGCCAAGTTGATGAGACCAAGGAAAATGTTGACCGTGGCCAGTAGCGCAAGGACGCCCGCCCAACCCACCTGCTCGCCAAGTTGGGCACCTACGTTCACGATGCCGAGCAGTGACATCGGACGATCGGCGTTCGAGGAAGTCGCTGGAGCTGGCGCTGAACTTGCCGAGCCTGAGCCTGAGCCTGCCGGCTCGACCGAACTGGATGTTTCCGAACTTCCACCGTTGGCAACCTGAGTCGCCAACTTGCCAATACCTGATGGCGAGAAGATTTGGCCGATTCCCTGCACTGATCCAACAACGGTGTCGCCAAATGCAGTGACCGCTTTGCCCGTCGCTTCCACAATGCCAGCGTGAACAAGCACTGAACGGGGACTCACCCCGAGGAAACCGCGGAAGCCGTCAATCGGCAATGCGATCGGGCCCTCGATCGTGGTTGTGAACGCGCGGTCGTTGCGATCGAACGTGACGACCACCGGACCTAAGACTCGGAGCATTGCCGACCGCGCCTCGGAATAGGACGACACAACAGTGTCGCCCACCTTCGTAACTCGATCACCTGGGACAAGCGGCTGCAACGCACGGGCGCCATCGGCGTTAAGCGACCACCCGATGGTGGCGGGAATTGTGAACTGTTCGTCGCCACGCTGAATGGTGAGTTCGCCAACGGTGCCGCCCTGGGCGCGGATTGTCGAGGTGAAATCATCGAATGCACCGACGGGTTGACCATCGAACGCCAAAATACGATCGCCGGGCTCAAGGCCAGCCGCCGCAGCAGCCGAACCACTTGAAACTGATTCGATCTTCCACTGATCGGCTGACGGGTGACCGAACCCAGCAAAGACGACAACAAGCAACAACAAGCCCAGCACCAAGTTGACGACGGGCCCGGCGAGAACGAAGGGCATGCGCTGCCAATAGGACTTTGCCCGATAGGTGCGATCTTCGTCATCGGTGGGTTCGATTTCTTCAAGGCCATGCATGCCGATGATGCGCACATACGCACCAGCGGGAATCAGTTTGAGCCCGTACTCGGTTTCGCCACGCCGAAATGACCACACGCGTGGGCCGAAGCCAATAAAGAACTCTGTGACCTTCATTCCATTTTTCTTCGCCATGAGAAAGTGACCCATCTCATGCAAGAAGACCGACCCGACGATGGCAACAATAAGAACGAAGAGCCAGATTTGCGTGAATGCAACCCAAACGAGCAATGCAATCAAGAGGCCTAGCAGCACAAACTGATTTCCAAATACGCGTTCGAGTAACGAGGGCTGAGCTGCCGGTTCTGCATCGCCCTGATTCATTGGTTCGACCTCTGGTGGAGTCGTCATTAGCTCACCACCGCCGCGAATCGATTGAGTTCTTCCGCTGCGACTCGCCGAGCCTGCGCATCGGCCTCGATGACCGACGGAGCATCTGTTGCCGGGGCACCGTCATGTCGATCGAGTGTGGCCGCAATGACCGCGGCGATGTCACGCCATGCGATCTGGCCTTGGAGGAATGCTTCAACCGCAACCTCGTTTGCTGCACTGATCCAGGCCGGTGCCGTTCCGCCTGTGCGGCCGGCGGCATAGGCAAGTGTCAAGCACGGAAAAGCCTCGAGGTCGGGCGGTTCGAAATCGAGTCGTCCGAGGGTTGACCAATCGATGCGGCCGAATGGTGTTGTTATGCGATCGGGCCAGGCCAACGCATAACCAATAGGCAGCCGCATGTCTGGTGTCGAGAGTTGCGCAATGGTTGATGCATCGGTGAACTCGACCATTGAGTGCACGATCGACTGAGGGTGAACAACAACATCGATCTCGTCGAAGCCGATGCCGTATCCAGCCTCGCCTGCCGGCACACCGAAGAGTTCGTGCGCTTCAATCACTTCGAGGCCCTTATTCATGAGCGTCGAAGAATCGATTGTGATCTTGGGACCCATGCTCCAGGTCGGATGTGCGAGCGCATTTTCGATCGTGACATTTGCGAGATCTTCACTGCTGCGACCGCGAAATGGGCCGCCACTTGCCGTGAGAAGCAGTCGAGCAACTCGGGTT
>JAEMTX010000212.1:2220-3251 GCA_016462055.1 Acidimicrobiia bacterium
CCGTGTTCACTGTCGACGGGAACAAGTTCGGCGCCAGGAGTGCGACGAGCAATCTGCACAACAGGGCCAGCCGCAATCAACGATTCTTTATTGGCCAATGCAAGTCGGCGACCTGCTTCAAGTGTCGCCAATGTGACCGACAAGCCGGCGAATCCGACCACACCGTTCACCACGACGTCGGCTTCGAGAGCGAGGCTCGCCATTGCATCGGCACCACCTCGAACTTCAATGCCGGGGAGTTCGGCAGCAACGAATCGGGCTGCGTCGGGATCACTAATCGCAACAACAGTGGGCCGATAGCGGCGGGCCTGTTCGATGATCACTTCAGGTTGGCGACCCGTGGCCCCAATCGCGGTGAGTTCAAAGTGTTCCGATTCGGCATCGATGACCTCGAGCGCTTGCGTACCTATCGAGCCAGTAGATCCGGCGAGAGCGACACGGGTCAACGACATGGGATCAGCCTACCGAGCGAGAACCGATAATTCGCCGCGGGTTCAGCCCAATCCGAGGATTCGCACGACGTAGTAGGTCGTGGGCAGAACGAACAGGAGGGCGTCGAAGCGATCGAGTAGCCCCCCATGCTCTGGCAGCATCGAGCCCATGTCTTTGAGACCGAGGTCACGTTTGAACTGCGACTCTGCGAGATCGCCCAATGGAGCCACGATGGCGAGGACGACCGCAAGTACAAGCGCCTTTCCTGCACTCAGCGAACTCACACCCAAGACCACAACAAACACAAAGACAGCAAAAATCGTGACCGCAATTCCGCCAACGAGCCCTTCGACAGTTTTATTCGGAGAGATCGCGCTCAGCGGACTCCGACCCATCGCTCGACCAAAGAAGAATCCGCCAACGTCGGTAGCGACCGCAGCGATGACGGCAACGAGCAGCAAGCTCACGCCCTGCGATGGGATGTCAACGATCAGGGCGGCGTAACTGCCGAGGACGCCGATCCAAATAACTCCGATAAGCGTGACACCGAGGTTCGCAGTCGGACGAGCTCGCCCACTCGCGCTACTGAGATACCACAC
>JAEMTX010000039.1 GCA_016462055.1 Acidimicrobiia bacterium
GAGCAACGGCATCCAAACCATTAGTAGCGCCGGCAAGAGACTCCTCAAACGCAGGGAGAAATTCGGCCCCACGTCGCAGCCAAATATTGTTGTACAAGTCTTCTTTGTTCTCGAAGAACGAATACACCGAACCCACAGAGAAGTCTGCTCGGTCAGCAATTTCCTTCAGCGTTGTTTCGTGAAAACCCTTCTGACCGAAGATTTCTTCGGCGGCATCGAGCAGTTGTGTACGACTCAACTGCTGATGTAGCAGCCGTCGTTCTTCTTTCGGATTTGTTGCACGTGTTGCGGTCATCACTTACTCGAAGCGTTCGATGGCCATTCAGGACGGTGATAACCATCAAAGCGCAACTCGCCACCCCGAAGTTCTCGAATAGTGAGGAAATCGCCCTTGTAGCCCTTGTGGTCATGAGGTCCGAACTGCACATAACAACTCGGGCCACCATTGGTTGCCGGCATCCACCGAATCCGCTCGAGACCTAGCTTGACATCCTTCGGCGTTGGGATTGCCGCGTTCGCGATTCCATGAATTGCTGCTCGGGCCGTGTCGTAGGCAAGAGCGACGACAACATTGCCCGTCTTGCGACCAAAGCGCTTTACAAACCGATCAATCATGGCGTTGTAATTGGGATTGGCTCCGTCTTCACCAAGCTGATCGACACCGTGCCAACCTTCCAGCCCTTCCGCCCATGCATTCGAGTTCGAATAGAACATGAATGCTGTGCCCATCACTCGTGGAGGATCCCAATCGATTGTTTTCAATGCATCGGCGAAGTGGAATGTGGCGTAGCCATACCCGCCGTAATACAGGCCTTCGGCGCCGAGAGCTTTCATGCTTTCAAGATCATCTTTCAAGCCGACTGGGTTCGGTTCGAGCTTTACCTCGCGAATGATCGTCATACCTAGATCGAGTGCTGCGTCGCGGAAGTAATCCGCGTAATCGCGCCCCGAAGAGCCCGCTTCCCAGAAGAGGCCAACCTTGTCGTGCCCATGAGCATGCAACCACTGGGCGCACATAACGCCCTCGGTCGCAACGTCTCCATTGGCCACTGTGAAGCAGTAGTCAGAAGCAAACTTGTGGGCTCCGGTCCAACCGATGCAGGGCACGCCAAGACGATTTGCGGTGTCTTGAAGCAACAGGCAATTGTCCGAAATCATTGGCCCGAGGACAACGACGCAGCCTTCGTCAACAAGCCATTCGTAACCCTTCAACAACTTGCGATAGTTCTCTCGTGGAAGTCCACGAGCGTCTGCGATTACGAGTTGGACAGGACTTCTGCGCCAGACGCCCTCATTCATTGCGTCTTCGATCGCCAAAATCGTTGGATCGATCCAATCGGCCAAAAGCTGATTGAGATCCATATCGATCAGAATGCCGATCTTCACCGGTTCGAAGGGATCGCCTTGTGTTTTTTGCCCTCGTGTGGGCGGGTAGATCGTGATGTTCTGAACGGCGACATCGGTTGCCGGCCCGCCGCCTTGCCACCAGGACTGTTGGTTCGAGTCGCCGACACCACCTTCGAGATGGGCACGAGTTCCGTGCTTCACATTGGTAACGGCGCGATCAGCTTGAGCGATCCCGTGGTCGAACGGGGCGGGGAACATTCGCTCTGCGTAATGAAGCTCACCAGATGTCGCGTCGGCCTCATTGACGATTCCGCCGTGGAGATTGGTTCGCGCACCGTCGGTCTTGGCAGCCTTCTTTGAGTCGGATTTCTTTTTTGCCATTGGTTCCCCCTAGAGATGCAGTGATTTCGCCGCCGAAAAGCGCTCGGTTCGATTCATTGAACTATAGTTCAGCAAACTGAAACCAGAGTCGGAGTCGGTAAATCGCGACGAGGAAGCTGCTCACGCGAAATCCAAGGCATTCGAATCTGGGGGCAACTCCGCAACTGCGGTCGATCCATTTGGGGGCAGCAATGAAGACCGACGATCTAATTCTCGTAAGCGTGGACGATCACTTGGTCGAACCTCCCTCAATGTTTGACGAACACACCCCGGCAAAGTGGAAAGGCCGGTTTCCGAAGATCAAAAGAAACGACAAAGGCGACGACGTCTGGATGTTCGAGGGCTCAATCATCCCCAACATCGGACTCAACGCAGTCGCTGGTCGACCAAAAGAAGAATACGGAATCGAACCGACCTCATTCGATGAAATTCGCCCGGGTTGTTGGAACTTGGCAGAGCGCGTCAAGGACATGAACGGCGGCGGGCTCCTTTCATCGATGAATTTTCCTTCGTTCCCTGGTTTCAGCGGTCGTCTCTTTGCCGCATGCGACGACAAGGATCTGGCTCTCGATGTCGTTCGTGCCTACAACGACTGGCATGTCGATGAATGGTGCGCTGCCGCACCCGGTCGTTTCATCCCCATGGGCTTGCCAATCCTTTGGGACGCCCAGCTCGCCGGCGATGAAGTTCGTCGTCTTTCCGCGAAGGGAGTTCATTCAGTGACCTTCACCGAAAACCCCTTCACGCTCGGCTACCCGAGCCTTCACGATGAGTACTGGGATCCGTTCTGGCAGGCCCTTTGCGATACAAACACCGTGCTCTCTATCCATCTTGGTTCTTCGGGCAAGCTCGCCATCACCTCTCCCGATGCTCCAATCGACGTCATGATGACGTTGCAGCCAATGAACATCTGCGCCGTTGCTGCCGATCTCATATGGTCACGAGTTCTCAAAAAGTTTCCCACGATAAAGATCGCGCTTTCCGAGGGCGGGATCGGCTGGATCCCGTACTTCCTTGATCGTCTCGATCGCACCTACGACATGCACCACCGCTGGACAGGCCAAGACTTCGGCAAGAAGATCCCTAGTGAAGTTTTCCGTGAGCATTTCCTCACATGCTTTATCGCCGACCCCATTGGCGTGAAACTCCGTCACGATGTTGGCATCGACAACATCGCGTGGGAATGCGATTACCCACACTCAGATTCTTCGTGGCCGAATGCTGGCGAAGAGTTTGCCGAGGTGGCTCGCGAAATTCCTGACGATGAGATCAACAAGATCACTCATGAAAACGCCATGCGCTGGTATTCGTTCGATCCGTTCGTGCATATTCCTAAAACAGAAGCGACCGTCAAGGCACTTCGCGCAAAGTCACCAAATCATGATGTCAGCGAGCGTGCTTTCGATACTGGTCGGCGCGAAAAGCACGTAGGCATCGAGGTTGGAAAGCTCAACGCAACAGCGTGAGCACGTTCGACCCAATCCATCGTCCGGCCGGACACCCGCTCGTTTCTTTCGAGATCCTTGAGGGATCAATCGGGCTGCTGTCCTTATGCGACACCGACCGGCGAAATGCTTTGCGCATTGAGCTCTCACTCGATCTTGAAGCAGCTGTCAATGAAGCGATGGCAGCGAATGTCGATGTGCTGGTTCTGACTGCGACTCCCCCGGTCTTCTGCTCGGGCGGCGACCTCGACGATCTCGTTACTCCTCGAGCCTCACTCAGCGATATCGCACGAGGTATTGAAGCCCTCGCGAACGCTCCCATCCCGACAATCGCAGTTGTCGAGGGGGCAGTTATCGGTGCCGGCATGAACCTGCCGTTGGCCTGCGACGTAATCCTGTGCTCGCCCAACGCATCCTTTGACCCTCGCCTCCTCGACCTCGGGGTGCACCCAGGCGGCGGCCAGCTTCGCAATCTCTCGATAAGGATTGGGCGTCAAGGGGCCGCTGCTCTCTCCCTGCTAGGCGACCGTCTCAATGGCAGCGAAGCGGCCGAGGCCGGACTGGCGTGGCGTTGCGTCCCATCCACGGAAATCGTTGGTCTTGCATTGTCATTCGCACGTCGGGCGGCGTCGCGCCCGCCCGAAGCAATGCGGCGAACCAAAGAGACCTTGGACGCAACAATCAACGTCGATCGTGAATCAGCGGTTGCCATAGAGCTTGCCCAACAGCAGTGGTCGATTGAGCAACCCTGGATTCCCGAACGAGTAGCGATCTTGCGCGAGAAACTTGCGCATAGGCGACGCGACTGATTCAACGCTTCTCGTAGACAACACCCGACTGTTCGAGATCCCATGTCGCAGGGGTGACGCCTTCGGCGCGTAGTTCACGCTTCAATACACGCCCCACTGGCGAACGAGGAAGATCCGTCCGGAATTCGATGTAACGCGGGAGAGCAAAGTACGGAAGTTGCTCCACGCACCAGATAAATAGTTCTTCTTCGCTCACGGTTGCACCCTCGACACGAGTCGCGGTGATTTTCAGATCGTCCTCCGTGAGAGGACTCGGAACTGCATGCACAGCAACATCAGCGATCTGACCGTGTCCCATGATGATTGACTCAACTTCGAAACTTGCGATGTTCTCACCCCGACGCCTCAAGTAATCAGCCTTACGGTCCACAAAAAACAAGAAATTTTCTTCGTAAACGATGCCGATATCGCCCGTGTGATACCACCAATTGCGACTGGTCTCCACGGTCACCTCTGGTCGGCCCCAATATCCAGCGAACATCACTTCAGGTCGCTTCGGACGAATGACGATCTCACCTCGGTCGCCTCGTGGAACCTCGTTGTCCTCCGCATCGAAGATGCGAACGTCGAAGTACTCGTCGTTGATGACACCAGCGGCATTCGGCTTGTTGTAACCACCCGGCGGCTGCCAAGAGATCAGACTTGCTTCGGTGACGCCATACGCGGCACTGAACGTTGTTAAACCAAAACGATTCTTCATGATGTCGTCGACTTCAACGGGCATTGGGGCGGCACCAAGGAGTCGGAGTGTCGTATTGGCTTCAGGTGCTCCCGAACGCGGCATTTCGGGGCGGTCGACGTCGTGAGCCAATAGGTAGGCCATGGTGCCGAGCGTTGAGGTGATCGTTGCTCCGACGCGATTCATTTCAGGCCAGAAATTCGACACAGAGAAGCGCCGATAAATTGCCGATCGACCGCCGAACACGAGTGGTCCGATGACTGCGGTCGTTATTGCGTTGAAATGGAACAACGGCAATGGGGTCCACACGACATCTTCGGCCGTCCGCTCCCAACAGATCCCTATCTGACGAGTAAGCGCCTCGTGATAATTGTGGCTGAGCATGCAACCCTTCGACAGACCAGTTGTTCCCCCTGTGTAAATGAACGTACCGAGATCGGAAGGCTTCGTGTTGATCTCAGGGAGTATGGCTTCTGAGGTGAGGAGTTCGGACCACAGGGAGGTGGCAGTACTCGAAATGGTCGAAGGTGTGTCGGAAATGATCACGACGTGCTGAACCGATTCGATCGTTGCGGCAACTGCCTCGAGCCGGTCGAGGAATTCTGCTGCAACAATCACGACTTTGGAACCCGAGTCGGCGAGTTGATGACGCAGGTACTCACCCTTATAGGCGGTGTTCACCGGTACGGCGATTGCTCCCGCCAGAATGATCCCCCACCACGCGTAGACAGCCTCTATTGAGTTTTCGATAAGCGTCGCTACGCGATCACCCTGGGAGACACCCATCATTCGAAGCGAGAATGCCAGTCGCGAAGAAACATCGACCAAATGAGCTGCGGTCACGGTGACGCCACACACGTCTAGGTACGGTCCGTCTGAATCAACGTCAAGACGCCGCATCAGCAGTTCGGGAATAGTCGACTGCTCTCCGCTGCGCCAGACATCAGTACCCATCTGAAGAATCTTCCCCTTTGCGAGCATTGGGTGTGACGAGATCCTCGACCGCCCTTTGCTGAACGGTGCGAACCATACATCGACCGGTTGAACCGTGGTTCAATAATCGTTCTCGTCGGTCACCCTCATATCGGAGTCATTCGTGCCTGCTGCCGCTGAACAATTCGAACGCGATGATCTACCGCTAACCGTTGCAGCGGCCCTCGAACGCGCCTCTATCGATTTTGCAGAACTCGAGGCTCTTGTCGACGGCGGACTGCGTTTGAACTGGAGCGAACTTCTCGATCGCGTGGACATCGCAGCTCGGGCTTTGGTCGCCATCGGAATCAACCCAGGCGATCGTGTTGCCATCTGGGCGCAGAACACCGCCGAGTGGGTCATTGCAGCGTGCGCAATTCACCGCAGCGCAGCTATTCTTGTTCCGCTGAACACTCGGTTTAAGCGACCTGAAGCAACGTACATTCTCGAGAACGCACAGGTCCGATTGCTTTTCACTGTTTCCGAGTTTCTCGGGACCGATTACGTCGAGTTGCTTGGCGATCGTTCGGCTCTTCCTCTGTTGGAGCACGTTGTTCTCCTTGACGGACCAACACGGGCGCACACAACGACATGGGCTGAGTTCCTTTCAATGTCCAACTCCGTTTCAACGAGTGCAGCTGCCGAACGTGCTGCAGCCCTCACTCCCGATGATCTATGCGACATCCTCTTCACATCGGGAACAACGGGACTACCCAAAGGGGCCATGCTCACCCACGGCGCCAGCGTTCGTGCCTATTGGAGTTGGTCCAACGTCGTGGGCCTCACCAAAGGCGACCGCTACCTGATCATTAATCCGTTCTTCCATGGTTTCGGACTGAAATCGGGGATTCTTGCTTCAATCCTCATGGGAGCAACGATCTTGCCGCACCCTGTATTTGACGTTCCCTCAGTGATGCGTCGCGTCGAAGAAGAACGCATCACGATGCTCCCCGGACCGCCGACTGTCTACATGACGATGCTCGACCATCCCGAGTTAAAGAATTTCGATCTTTCGAGTTTGCGACTTTCCGTCACTGGTGCCGCAACAGTTCCCGTCGAAATGATCCATCGGATGCGATCTGAAATGACGTTTAAGACAATCGTTACCGGATACGGACTCACTGAAGCGACAGGCATCGCAACAATGTGCCGTCATACCGACGATCCCGAAATCATCGCCAACACTGCGGGTCGCGCGATTCCCGATGTTGAAGTCATTGTCGCCGACGACAACCGCCAACCAGTGGCGAGCGGCGAACCGGGTGAGGTTCTCATCCGTGGCTACAACATCATGAAGGGATTCATTGGCAATCCCGAGGCGACCGCCGAAGCAATCGATGATGAGGGTTGGCTCCACACGGGCGACATCGGCATCATGGATGAAGCGGGAAATCTGCGCATCACTGACCGCATGAAGGACATGTTCATCGTCGGCGGATTCAATGCCTACCCCGCCGAGATCGAAAATATCCTGCTTACCCACTCCGGCATCAGTCAGGTTGCCGTGCTGGGTATTCCGGATTCACGCATGGGCGAAATCGGTGTGGCCTTCGTCATCGCAAAGCCAGAGGTGACCCTGAGTCCGGACGACATCGTTGCATGGAGTCGCGAGTCGATGGCCAACTACAAGGTGCCACGTCACGTCATAATGGTCGAAGAATTCCCGCTCAATGCAAGTGGGAAAGTACTGAAATATGTCTTGCGCGAAACCGCTATCGAGAACGCTTCCTAACGAGGAAGGACTTGACTCGGCAGCGGATGCCGGAACACTCGCGCCGCATTTTCACAAAGAATGGCGCGCAACTCGTCGGACGGGAGATCACCGTAGGTGTCGGCGACTACCTGTTGTGTGTCTGGCCACGTTCCGTCGCCGTGCGGGTAATCGGTCTCGAACATGATGTTCTCGACTCCGATGCGATGACGCGTCACGATCGTTGACGGATCATCGATAGTGCAGAACCAGAAATTGCGCTTGAGAACGTCAGCAGGACGTACTTCCCATCCCAGCCCATAACCAGAGCGGTCGATGATGTTGTCGAGTCGGTCGAGCAACATCGCCACCCATCCGATGCCGCCTTCGGACATGGTGATTTTCAGGTTCGGGTACTTCAGTGGGTAACCCGACCAAAGCCATTCGGCGCACGCAGCCAAAGACAACTGGCCAAACATCGTTGCGCCAAGCTGAAGTGCAGGCGATGCCTCGGGTGTGGGGTAACCGCCCGAAGAACCGACGTGCAGAGCAATCGCCGTGTCGGTTTCCGCACAAGCCTGCACGATCGGATCCCAGTAGCCAGTGAACAACGAGGGGAATCCAATATTCTGCGGACGCTCAGGGAGCGTTACCGCAACGAAGCCACGAGCAGCATTTCGACGAATTTCGGCAGCACCCTTTTCGGGATCGGCCAGAAACGTCAGGCCCAGAGGAATGATGCGATCTTTCGCTGGCTGCCACCATTGCTCGTACAACCAGTCGTTCCATGCTTGGGTCGTGGCGTAACCAAGATCGAGGTCATCGATTTGCGCAAATACTCGACCGCAGAAACCAGTGATCATCGAAGGGAAATTCATCGACGCCCAGACACCGTTGATGTCCATGTCTCGAACGCGTTCATTGATATCCCAACAGCCCTTGCGCATGTCTGAGAACTTTGTGGGCTCGAGATTCTTCATGCTCTTTTGTCGGCCGGCTACCGCATTCATTCCGACCTGCGTAAAACGCTGTCCTTCGAACTCCCACACCTCGTGACCGTTCTCATTCACGACGACTTTCGGAGCGCGACTCTGGAACTGTGAAGGCAGTCGACCTTCGAACATTCCAGGCGGTTCAACAAGGTGGTCATCAACGGAAATAATCGTGTACCGGACCTCGACTGGATCAGGGTCAGGTAACAGCATTGGATTGTCCACGAGATCGGTCATTAGTCCCCCAGGTAGCGACAGTTCTTCAATTGTAGGTCCGTCACCGCAATCAATTCGTGGTCGCTGCTACCTTCGGCGGAAAGGGGGAACGATGACGGAAGAAGTTCTTGATACCGAGGCACTCGGGAAGTGGATAGGAGACCGAATTGGTTCCTCGCCGACTACAGCCGAAATCGATGGAAGACCATCAGGCGGTTTCTCAGCCGAAACTCTCCTTCTGACCGCTGGCACAGCAGACGGTGCTCATCGCCGATTCGTGGTTCGCCTCGAAACTCCAGAACCCGCCGTCTACCCGACCCAGTCCGACCTCGTCATGCCTGAGATCGAAATCCAATATCGAGTCATGGATGCACTTCGGCGAGACGGAACCGTTCCAATTGCTGAACTACTTGGCTACGAATCTGACGATCGGATCCTCGGTACGCCATTTTTCGTGATGCACCACGTTAACGGGGTGGTTCCGATTGAGAGTCCGCCCTACAGCGCTGAAGGTTTTTTTACGGAGATGAGTGCAGAACAGCGCACCTCACTCATCAGCAACGGACTCCAGCAACTTGCAAAACTCCACTCCATACCGCTGAGTGCCATAGACCTTGATTGGCTTGTTCCTGCGGGTCGCACTCCTGGCTCTCGACATCTCATGAATCTGTGGCGGTCGTTTGGTGACGACGAACTCCGTGGGAGGTCCCATCCCCTCCTTGCAACTGCGTGGGAGACCATCGCCGCAGAGCTTCCACCCGAGGAATCCACCGGCCTTTGTTGGGGCGATCCGCGACCAGGCAACATCATCTGGAACGATGCTTCTCCGGCCTGTCTGACCGATTTTGAAGCGGCGTGCATCGGCCCTCCTGAATTCGATTTGGGCTGGTGGCTCATGTTTGACCGGACGATGCACGAACTCGCGGGTCTCGACCGACTCGACGGGGATCCCACGCGAGATGAACAGCGAGCGATGTATTTCCAACACGCCGGACGCCCGGCGATCGACACCGCTGCTCATGAACTTTTTGCCGCTGCTCGCTACTGCGTCATCGTGGTCCGCGTGATGAATCGCCTCGAACAACGCGGCCTGCTTCCAGCCGACAGCATGGTTTGGCGTGACAACCCAGCAACCCAGTGTCTGGCCATAATTCTCGACGAGCATGAGTAGCGATCACAAGGCAATTCGACTGCCCAAAGGCATAGGAAACCCCCTGCTACCTTGCCCAGAGTGAGAATGCGTCCGATCACTCACGCCCCTTCTGCCGGATGGGCCCCCAAATGACGGTTTCCGCATCCACCGGATCGATCGGTGATCTAGACGCAACCGCAAATAGCCAACCAAATGCTGATTCTCCGGTTCAATCCTCGATGAGACGCTTTGACCGTGGGACCTATCTCCTTCTCGCTCTCCTTGCGTACATACCTTCTCTACTCACGTCCCGTGGAGAAATCTCGGCCGATACGAAGGCCTACCTCCTCCTTGACTCGGGAAAGTTCCTTGACCGCGTCCCATTTCTATGGGACGCCCACATAAATGCGGGAACAGTCACACACCAGAACATCGGCTATCTGTTTCCATTAGGACCTTGGTACTGGACTTTCAAAACCATTGGCGTGCCAATTTGGATCGCGGAACGCCTGTGGTTCGGAACGCTCCTTTTTGCCGCCGGTGCAGGAACGCTCTGGATGCTTCGCAAACTCGGATTGCGAGGCTCTGGTTCTGCCGTAGCTGCGTTCACGTACATGCTCAGCCCGTACCTTCTCGCCTACATGGGACGAACGTCCGTCATTCTCACACCGTGGTGTGCCCTTCCATGGCTAATCGGTCTGATGATCTGCGCGTTGCGGGAACGAACTTGGCGTGCGCCGGTGCTCTTTGCGCTGATCGTCACCGTCATGGCCGGCACCAATGCGAGTTCGGTGATTTTTGTTCTTCTAGGGCCGCTCCTGCTCGTCCCGTTTGCCATTTGGATCACCCACGAGACCGACGTTCGAAATGCGTCACGCGCACTGCTACGAATCGCTGTCACGACCGGACCAGCGCAGCTGTGGTGGTTATCCGGACTCTTCATCCAAGGCAAATACGGACTTCCTATTCTGCAACTCACAGAAACCGTCGAAACTGTCGCGCAAACGTCTACGTCACCTGAAGCACTCCGCGGACTCGGTTATTGGTACTTCTATGGAAAAGATGGTCTCGCCGGTTGGACGGAATCGGGCGCTATGTATACGACAACGCTCGTCATGCTTGCGTTTTCGTTTGTGCTTCCGTTGCTCGGGTTGCTCGGCGCGATTCTCACCCGATGGAAATACCGCGCTTATTTCGTCGCTCTTATTCTCGTCGGTCTTGTCTTCGCTATCGGCACCTATCCGTACGAAGCCCCATCGCCTGTTGGCTCACTAATCAAGTTCACAACATCACTTGAGGTTGGATTCGCGCTTCGAAATTCTCCGCGGATTCTCCCCCTCGTTGCTATTGGACTCGCCGCACTCATTGCATCACTCGTCGATGCGCTGGTGCCCGCGATCCTGCGAAGGTTCCAATCCCCTCTCAATGGAAGACTCGCGCTGGCCCTTCCTCTTGGAATCATCTGCATCGCCATCCTCAATCTTCCGCCCATTTGGACAGGCGGTCTCGTTCAGTCCGATCTCAAATTCCCTGAGACCATTCCTGCCTATTGGACCGATGCAGCCACGTGGCTCGACGCACAAAGCAGCGACCTCCGAGTCCTCGAACTTCCAGGAGCCGACTTCGGTGCCTATCGGTGGGGCGAAACGCAGGACCCACTCACTCCCGGTTTGATCAATCGTCCCTGGATAGGTCGTGAGATCACGGCCTATGGCGCACCAGCAACTGTTGATCTACTCCGAGCTCTCGATCACACTCTGCAAGAAGGCGTCGGCGAAACCGCTGCAGTAGCGGGAGTGGCTCGGCTCTTTTCTGCATCGGATGTTCTCTTGAGACTCGACAGCCAATATGAGCGCTACCGGGGCCCTCGACCATCCGACCTCTGGACCCAATTTGGCACCACAACTCCTTCAAATGGATTGGGAGCTCCGACAACGTTTGGTAGTCCTGTCGTCAACACGCCCGATCCTCGCCAACCCATGGTCGATGAACAGCACATCGCCGGTTCATCGGGATCAAACGCCACACCTCCGCTGGCCGCGTATCCAGTGGCAGGCGTGCGACCGATCTTGCGATCTCAGGTCACCAACAACCCCACCGTCCTCTTCGGAGATGGTGACGGAATCGTCCAAGCGGCCGTATGGAATCAACTCCCACAAGACCGGGCGTTGTTCTATGCCGCCACTGCAACTGCATCATCCACTCTCCTCAGCGGCATCCGCGTCTCACAGCCGAACCTCGTCATCACCGACACGAACCGCAAGCGGGCTCAACGCTGGGGAACGACACGAGAGAACAACGGTGCAACAGAATCAGCAGACTCCAGTCCGCTTGTTAAAGACCCCAAAGACACGCGCCTCGACCTCTTCCCCGGCCAAAGCACGAGCGACCAATCCGTCGCCTGGTTTGGGGACGATGTTGCAAATGTCCGTGCCACTACCTATGGGAACATCGTCGCTTATTCCTCAGAGGTACGACCCTCAAACGCAGTTGATGGAGATCCACGCACTGCATGGACTACAGGCGGATTTAGTGACGTCCTCGGCGACCGACTGGTCATCGATTATGCCCATCCCGTTACCGCCGATCATGTCGATCTTCTGCAGACCCAAGGCAACCGTTGGATAACCAAAGCAACAGTCCTTCTCGATGGCGTGCCGGCGAGAACTGTCGAAATGACCGATGCGTCGTTCACCGGCAATGGCCAACGAGTCGATCTTGGCGGTCAACGAACCTTCTCTTCGCTCAGCATCCGCATCGACGACGCAAATATCACTGGACTTGCGACAT
>JAEMTX010000040.1:0-8173 GCA_016462055.1 Acidimicrobiia bacterium
CAGGAACTCCGGCGTTGATCGCTTCGAGACAAGCTTCAACTTTCGGGATCATTCCACCCGAGAGCACCCCATCGGCGATAAGGCCTGCAATTTCCGATGGTGTGGTTTGCGCAATAAGGCTGGATTGGTCGTCGACATCACGCAACAAGCCAGCGATATCGGTGAGATAAATGACTTTGGTGGCACCGAGCGCGCCGGCGATCGCACCGGCAACGGTGTCGGCGTTGATGTTGTACGACTGACCACTGAGATCAGCACCGATGGTGGAAACCACGGGGATGAGGTTCTGGGCCAAAAGTGATTCGACGATGGCGGGATTGATATTGGCGACATCGCCGACGAAACCAAGTTCGGGATCGCGCCGATTGGCCTCGATGAGCCCTCCGTCTTCACCCGAAAGTCCGACGGCCAACGCTCCGTGCGTATTGATCGACGCGACGATGTCGCGATTGACCTTGCCCACGAGCACCATGCGCGCCACGTCGAGTGTGTCGGCATCGGTGATCCGCAGACCATCTTTAAATTCAGATTTGATGCCAAGCCGCGCCAGGAGATCGCCGATCTGAGGTCCGCCGCCGTGTACGACAACAACCCGAATGCCAACCGAGTGCAACAGCACGATGTCGGCCGCGAAAGATTCCGCCAACGCCGAGTCGGCCATGGCATTGCCGCCATATTTTACAACGATGGTTTTTCCCCAGAACTCACGAATGAATGGCAGTGCTTCGATGAGAACTTCAGCCGTGGCCATTGCCGGGCCAGCATGTGATGAGGGAGCCGATGCTCCTGGCTTCTTTGCGTTGTTCGCGCTCATGAGGTGCCCATGTTTTCGTCGATGTATGCGTGTGAAAGATCGTTGGTGAGAATTGTTGCTGTGCCCGCGCCAAGACCGAGATTGGCAACGATTTCTAGGTTGCGTCCCGACATGTGTTCAGCGACGGCTGCGATGTCGTGATCGGCATCGATGGCACCACGACACACCGTGATTCCGCCGTAGGAAACCGAGAAGGTTGAAGGATCGAAGTCGATGCCGCAGGAGCCAAGATCACTGGCGATACGACCCCAATACGGATCACATCCGTACCAGGAGCACTTCACCAGATTGCTTCTAGACACGTACCGGGCACCGATAAGCGCTTCAGCGTCAGATGCTGCACCGGTGACGGTCATGCGAACCACTTTCGTCGCACCTTCGGCGTCGGCACACATCTGTGCAGCGAGACTCGCGCACGCCTCGGCGACAGCGGAATTGAGGGCGTTCTCGTCAACAGGACCAGCTAGTCCGCTGGCAAGCAGTAGGACTGTGTCGTTCGTTGAAGTGCAACCATCGACATCGAGGGCATTGAACGAATCCGCAACTCCGTAAACAAGTGCTGCTTTAAGTTGCTCGGGCGTGGCAGCAGCATCGGTCGTAAGTACTGCGAGCATCGTGGCCATGCTCGGCGAGAGCATCGCCGCTCCCTTGGCCATTCCGCCGACGACAAACCCATCGCCTTCCACAACAACCTGCTTGGCCACAGTGTCAGTGGTCATGATGGCGGTTGCGGCCGTCTGCCCGCCATCTGCAGAACGGGCTGCCACGACCGACGGGATGCCGGCGGTGATGACATCGATGGGCATGGGAATACCAATAAGCCCGGTAGAACACACGAGGACTTGCTGCGATTCGATGCCAAGCGCGGACGCAACCGCTTCGCACATCGCTTCGGCATCATCAAGGCCTTGTTGGCCAGTGGCCGCGTTCGCGTTGCCGCTGTTAAGGACAACAGCAACGGCATGACCGGCGGTGGCTTCGAGATGGGTTCGCGTGGTGATTACCGGAGCCGCAGTCATCTTGTTGCGTGTGAACACGCCTGCAGCCGCGACGGGTTTCCCATCGGCAGTTGCCACGAGAGAAAGATCGGGATTGCCCGATGCCTTGATTCCGGCAGCAACTCCGGCTGCAACGAATCCGGGTGCAGCGGTGACGCTCATGGGTAGACCCCAATCGAAGAGAGGCCGGTCGCTTCGGGGATGCCAGCAAGGATGTTGGCGCACTGCACGGCCTGGCCGGAAGCACCCTTGGTGAGGTTGTCGATTGCTCCGATCGCAACGATGTGGCCCGTCCGTTCGTCGGCTCTCACCGTTACATGTGCCGTGTTTGAGCCCAAGCAGGCTTTTGTCGAAGGAGAACCGTCGGTGACGACAACGAATTGTTCGTCGGCGTAGAAATCTTCATAGATCTCGAGCAACTGCTCGGTAGTCTGCGAACCAGTCGGCTTCAAGTAGCAGGTGGCGAGCATGCCCCGATTCATTGGAGCTAGGTGAGGCGTGAAAAGTACAGACACGTCGGAACTCTTCGTTGACGCCAAAGTTGCGATGTTCTGTTCAATCTCGGGCGTATGCCGGTGATTCAGCAAGCCATACGCTGTGTAGTCCTCGTCGACAGTGCAGAACGTTGTATTTGGTTTCGGTGGCCGACCGGCGCCTGAAACGCCGCTTGCAGCGTCGACGACGATGCTGTCGAGATGCACAAGACCGTTTGTAATAAGTGGCGCGATCGCGAGTGACGTGCATGTCGGGTAACAACCCGGAACAGCTACCGCTGACGCACCGACGATCTGGGACCGATACAACTCGGGCAATCCGTAGGCGAACTTCGGAAGTAACTCGGGACAAGGGTGAACATCTCCGTACCACTGCGGATAGAGAGCAGCATCCTGCAACCGAAAATCGGCAGCGAGATCGACAACCCATTCCACGTTTTCGACAAGCGTCGGCATAAGCGCTTGAGAAGCTCCGTGCGGCAGCCCACAGAAAACCAGATCGACACCGTCGAGCAGTGATGGTTCGAAAAGCTTGAACTCCACATCGGCATAGGCCGCCGAAAGACTTGGGTAGAGATCGCCAACCGCAACCCCCGCTTGGCTCTCCCCCGTCGCGAACGCGAGGTCGAACTCAGGATGGTTGGCGAGAAGCCGAAGAAGTTCCGCCCCGGTAAAGCCCGAAGCGCCGAGAATGCCTACAGAAGTCACCTGCACAACTTACATGGTGATGCATCACAATGCAAGATTATGCAAAAGGGACTGAACCGGCCGCTTTCCTCAGCCTCGGAGAGTGGCTCCTATGGCGCCAAGTGCCTCAACCACCGAGCGCTGAACGCCGCCGATGTCGTCATCGGTCAGGGTTCGATCGGGGGCCTGCAAGCGCAAACGGTAGGCCAGACTGCGTCTCCCATCGGGGATCGGGTGGCCCCGGAAGACGTCGAAGAGGCTCACGGTCACCAGCAACGGGCCCGCAGCAGACCGGACCGCTGCTTCGATCGAAGCCGCGGGCTCAGCACTGTCGACCTCGAAGGCCAGATCGAGGTCACTCGAGGGATAGCGGCTGATGTGGTGATAGCGGTGTTCACCATGGGGTGCAGCTAACGCCACACCGAGGTCGAGCTGCAACCACGCAACGCGCTCACGCAGACCGAGCGCATCGAGGACACCTGGGTCGATCTCGCCAATCTCTCCGAGTTGCTCTCCCCCACGACGCAGCACGCCACTGCGGCCCGGATGGAGTCCGGCCGGAGGCGCCGATTGGTCGATAACAACATCGTTGAGGCCGAGGGTCTGGGCAAGTAAAGCCCAAACATTGGCAGCAGCTGTTGCGTCGCGACCAGCGAGAGCGACCGCCAGATGCTCACGCTCATCGGGAAGAGTCTCGCCAGATGAGGGAAGGGCAAAAACTTTGCCTAGTTCGAATAACGCAACACCATCGGTGCGATGCGATTCGTTGTAGGCAATGGCCTGCAACAATCCAGGACGAAGCGACGTACGTAGGACGCTTTCCTCAGCCGCGAGCGGATTCGTGACCGTGACCGCTTCAGGCGGAAGTCCACAACGAGCGAGATCACCTGGAGCGAGGAACGGAAGCGGCATTGCCTCATGAATTCCGAGGCCAACAAGGACCTGTCGGATGCTGCGGCGATCGCGCTGAATCGGTGTCAAGGAACCCGTATGAGCGGAGGTCGGCGCGCGGCCGAGGATTTTGCTGTAGCCGTAATGGCGGGCAATCTCTTCGATGACGTCGGTTTCATTCGTTGTATCGGGGCGGAACGTCGGAACTGTGACAGTGAGAACATCGTCCTCTCCTCCAAGTTCACAGACGAATCCGATCGGAGTGAGAAGCGAGATGATCTGCTCGGTTGAAATATCTGTTCCGAGAAGTTGATTGACGCGTCCTGTTCGCACACGAACCGCTGGAGTTGGTGCAAGTTCGCCGTTGACGGTGACCGAACCCTGAACAAGACGCGCTCCGGACGGGGCCAGCAATTCAGCAAGCCGGCGAGCAGCGAGATCAACGATGGCAGGATCGACGCCTCGCTCGAAACGAGCAGACGCTTCGGAACGAAGGCCCATGAACTTTGATGAGCGGGCAATTGCCATCGGCTGCCACCACGCGCATTCGAGCAGCACAGTTGTGGTGGTCTCAGAAATTTCGGTCGAGGCCCCGCCCATAACGCCAGCGATTCCAACCGCTGAATCGCTTGCATCGGCAATGACGCCATCGCGACCGCCGGTGAGGGTGCGTTCGACGCCGTCGAGGGTGGGGATGGTTTCGCCATCGCGTGCCCAGCGGACTCGGAGCGCTCCACCTGGAACCTTTGCGAGGTCATAGGTGTGATTGGGCTGGCCCAGTTCGAGCATCACGTAATTGGATGCATCGACCACATTGTTGATGGGGCGCATACCCAAGGCGCTGAGGCGATCGGCAATCCAGCGCGGAGAAGGTTCAATCTTGATGCCGTCGATAACTCGAATGTGGAAAAGGCCACAGAGATCCGGGTCGATGATGTCGACCGACGCGATCGAGCCTGTATCACCCGCTTGCTCCTCAACGCTGGGTTCCGGGATCGCGAACAGCAGACCGAGTCGCGCCGCAAGGTCGCGCGCAACGCCGGCAACCGACATTGCATCGGGACGATTGGGATTGATTTCGAGATCAAACAGAACATCGGGCGTGATGCCAAGCGCTTCGACAATGGGCAGGCCTAGTGCGAGCGAAGGATCGAGAATGTAAATACCGGAATGGTCTTCGCCAAGAGCGAGTTCGCGCCCTGAGCACAACATTCCGTTGGACCATTCGCCGCGCATTTTGCGACGAGCGATTTCCATGCCATCGGGCATCGTGGTCCCGAGGGTGGCTAAAGGAACAACATCACCAACGGTGAGGTTGGTTGCACCGCAACAAATCTGAAGGGCCTCACCATCGCCAAGATCGACGTCGACGAGTTGAATCTTGTCGGCATCGGGATGCGCGCGAAGGTCTAGAACCTTGACTGTGACGATGCCATCGAGGCCTTCACCGATGCGCTCAATGGATTCAACCGCCATACCCAGATCGCTCATGACATCGCCGAGCGCAACGGGATCGTCGCCCGGGAAGGGAGCGAACTCCTGCAACCACGACAGCAGCACCTTCATGATGGGAACTGCTCCAAGAATCGAACATCGCCGGTGTACATCTCGCGAATGTCATCGACACCGTGACGCATCAGCGCCAGACGATCGAGACCGAACCCGAATGCGAATCCGGACCATTCCTCGGGATCGAGGCCGACATTGGTGAGCACCGTTGGGTGCACCATTCCGCAACCACCAAGTTCGAGCCAACCGGTTTGTCCGCATGTGCGGCAACCGTTTCCTTCGCAGAAAACACAATTGATGTCGTATTCAGCGGAAGGTTCGGTGAATGGGAAATAGGGAGGACGCAAGCGCGAATGGATCGAGCCACCGAAGTACGCACTCGTGAATGCCTCGAGAGTTCCAGCGAGATCGGCAAACGAGATGTTGCGATCGACGACAAGCCCTTCGATCTGATGGAAGACGGGCATATGCGAGGCGTCGGCGGTGTCGCGTCGATACACGCGACCAGGCATGACCGCATAGATAGGCGGTTCGCCGTCGGTCATCACACGGATCTGCACTGGCGAAGTATGAGTTCGAAGAAGAACAGTTTCGGGATCGCCGAGATCGACATAAAGCGTGTCCCACATTCCGCGCGCGGGGTGCGCTGCCGGAATATTCAGCGCTTCAAAGTTGTACCAATCGGTCTCGACCTCTGGACCCTCGGCGACGGTGAACCCCATGCCGATAAAAACATCGACGAGCCGGTCCCATGTTTGTGTAACCAGATGTAGCGATCCGCGCTCGGGAAGTTCGAGAAGTTCCGTGAGATCGAGTTGCTCGGTGGCAACCATTGACGCTCGCTCGGCGCTCTCAAGATCGCTTCGGCGAAGAGCGAGCACGGCCTCGATGGAGTCGCGCGCATCGTTCAGCGCAGACCCCGCGACCTTTCGGCCTTCGGGATCGAGACCACCCATACCCTTCTTGAGAAGGGTGAGCTCACCCTTCTTGCCGAGCAGGTCAGCCTCGACGGCGCGCAACTCGTCAACAGAACTTGCGCCGGCGATCAGAGCAGGAGCCGCGGCTGCGATTCGGGTGATGTCGTCGATCATCGGAGGATGAGCCTTCTAGCCACGGAGGGGTGGGTCCAATTCATTTTGCGACTCATTGGGAGAGGCGACGTTGACGGGCACACTCGAAGAGTACGACGGCACCGGCCACTGCAGCGTTTATGGACTCGACGGCCGACTTCATCGGGATGGTGACTGACAGAGGACACTGATCGACGACCTCTATCGGCAGCCCATGCGCCTCGGATCCGATGAGAATCGCCACCGAACCGGAAAGGTCGATCGTTTCGGGGGCTGCTCCCCCGTCGACCACCGTGGCCACCAGAACTCGTCCACTCGACCTGAGTTCATCCATGACCTCGGCAATGTCGCCGGACTCGGCAATTGGAAGCCGAATGATTGACCCAGCCGCAGCGCGAACCGCTTTCGGACCAAACGCATCGGTAGACGAACCCGCAAAGATCACGCCGACACATCCAGCGGCCTCGGCAGCACGCACGAGCGTTCCGGCGTTTCCTGGATCAGAAAGATCAACGAGGACCAGGACAGGCCCGTCGGCAGCAACGAGTTCGGGAATTGTGGAGACGGAACGAACCGCGCTCGCAAGCGCACCTTGCGGTGAATTCGTATCGCTCACTGATGCGAACACCGACGATGTGAGTCCCCAGACCGACACTCCGGCTTCGTGAGCGTCGCGCACGACCTCGCGCAAGGGTGATCGATCGTCGACTGACGACCATTGATCAAGATCGACATACAACTCGTCGATTTGGGCACCAGCAGCGAGCAACTCGCCAATTGGGACCGGACCTTCGATCACGAAACGACCAGCATCGAGACGCGCCTTACGGCGCCCCGAGAGGCGCCGTAAGGAAGCGATTCGTGGATTATTCGCCGAAAGCGGCGTCGGTTCGACGACCACCGGGCGAAAGATTTTTCAGGCGCTGGCCGCAGCAGCAGATGCCGCCTGGACCAGAGCGGTGAAGGCCGCCGGATCAGTTACCGCAAGATCGGCAAGGACCTTGCGATCGACCTCAATGCCAGCTTCCTTCAGCCCGTTGATGAACCGGCTGTAGGTCGTGCCGTTAAGACGACAGGCCGCATTGATGCGCTGAATCCAGAGCTGACGGAAGTCGCCCTTACGAGCGCGACGATCGCGAAACGCATACTGGAGCGAGTGCATGACCTGCTCGTTGGCGGCGCGATACGAACGGCTCTTATTGCCGTAGTACCCCTTCGCACGTTCGAGCGTCTGTTTACGGTGCTTCTTGCTGGCGACAGCGCGCTTGACTCTTGCCATCGGTGTCTCCTATTCAGTGAGAGATTCAGTAAGTAATTGGAAGAAACGGTTTCAGATACCGAGCTGACGTCGCACGCGGGCGGCGTCACCAGGGGCGAGCACAAAGTCACCTTCGAGGTGACGCTTCTGCTTCGGTGTCTTCTTTTCAAGGATGTGATTCAGGCCTGCCTTGCGGCGGGTGATCTTTCCGGAGCCAGTGATCTTGAAACGCTTCTTGGCACCGCTGTGGGTTTTCATCTTCGGCATAACTGCCTCCTGCTGTGATCCGCTCGAGGCGGGTGGGTATCAGGCTTCTTCGGTAGCGACGGGTTCGGTCGCTTCGACTGGAGCTGCAATAGGTTCGGTGACAACTGGTTCGGTGACAACTGGTTCGGCAACGATTGGTTCAGCCGGAGCTGGTTGGGCTGCTTCTGGTGCAGTTGCTTCTGGTG
>JAEMTX010000040.1:8183-12397 GCA_016462055.1 Acidimicrobiia bacterium
TTTCCGAATCGTCGGCACTGCGTCGCTTTTCAGCAGCAGCCTGCGCCTTCTTGTCGGGTCCGAGGACCATCGTCATGTTGCGACCATCGAGCCTGGGGTAGGCCTCGATCTTGGCAACAGCGGTAACCGCTTCAGCAACCTGGTCAAGGATCTTGCGACCCAATTCCGGATGCTGCATCTCGCGGCCTCGGAACATGATCGTGACCTTGACCTTGTGCCCTTCGGTAAGGAACTGCTCCACCTTCTTGGTCTTGGTATCGAAGTCGCCGACGCCGATCTTGGGTCGGTACTTCATTTCCTTAACCACGACGTTGGTGCTCTTCTTGCGTGACTCCTTCGCTTTCTGTGCGGCCTCGTACTTGTATTTGCCGTAATCCATGATTCGACAAACAGGAGGGTTGGCCTTATCGGCCACCTCGACGAGATCGAGTTCAAGCTCTTGAGCCATCCGAAGTGCTTCGGGTAGCGGCGTAATTCCGATCTGGGCGCCATCGGGTCCGACGAGCCGCACTTCGCGTGAGCGAATGCGATCGTTGATCCGGGGCTCGGTGTTTGCGGCCGTGACTATGGCCGATCACTCCTCATTCGTGCCAGGTCCTCCCTGTGCATTGTGATTAGGACGTGGCGCCAGTTGTGCCTCGCTTCTGGGCGGACCCAAAAACAAAGAATGGCAGGCGCCGGGCGGAAGCCGACACCCACCGAGACCCTCCGGTACACACCGGAAAGACCTTTCGAGACAGCCATGCAAGAGCACGACACCCCAGAAAGAGAGGAGAATGTTGCGACCCGGGCGCACGGTTCAGAGTTATGCAACTGCTCTGAGGTGGCCGGGTGGGAGCCGAAGCCCCGCTTCCGTTCAGTTGTGAGACGCCTACGATACCGGTTCCACCCCACCCCAGCGCAATACGAGCCAACCGCGGCTCCTGCGATGGGGCCTGACCGGTACGAAAGAGAGCCCCCGATGAGCCTGTGGACCCCAGATGGCGAGGTGCCGGTCGATCGATCCGGCGCCAAGGAACGACCGGCCACGAGCGCCTCAGAAATGCTCGGAGGCCCCAATCTCGATGACCTCTCCCCCGAGGAACGGGCCCAAGCCGAGCAAATGATTGCCCAGATGGCCGAGGTGCAGCGCCAATTGATGTCGCACCCAGCCTCGGTCTTCGTGGCCAACCACCTCATGGGCCTCTACGAACTGGCCGCCGTTCACCTTGATCAAGCCGAGCCAAAGTACGAAGAGGTTCGTCTTGCGATTGATGCGATGACCTCGATGCTCGATGCCACCGAAGACCGTCTCGGCGAAAGCGGTTCCGAACTACGCCAAGCGCTCACCGTTCTGCAGACGGTCTACGTGCAAAGGGTCAACGCGACGAAGCCCTGAATCTGACTGGAGCTACTGGGCAACAGCGGAGATTGCTACCGCTTCCCATCGGCCCATCCTGCCCGGAGCGACCGAGAACGAAACCGCGGTTCCAACATTGATCGTTCGCGTCCCATCGACAATTGCCGTGCAATGGAATGGGTATTCAGTGCCGTCTTCCCTGCGCACTACGCCGAGTCCGCGAGGATCATCGAACGACGCGACCACTCCCCTGCCATCGCTCAACGGCACGGTCTGTAGCGAGTTCGCCATGGTTACGGAATGATCTTGGAGATCGGAAGTTCGAGAATATCGGTTGCACCGGCATCGGAGAGTGCGGGGATAAGCACGTTGATTCCACTTTTCTCGACAACGGACTCAACCGCGTAACCCGCACCACCAAAAAGTTCGTTGACTGTTGGCGATTTCATTGACGGAAGCACGGCGATCACCGAGTCGAGACGATCGGTTGGAACATTCAGTTTCACAAGCACCTTGCCTCGGGCATCGAGCACTCCCTCGAGCAACGTGCGGATCTGGCGCATTGCGTGTGCTTTGGCCGGATCGGCGTATGAATTCGGATTCGCGATCAATTCGGTATAGGAGACCAAAATCGTGTCGATGATTTTTAAGCCAGCGGCGCGAAGGGCATTTCCGGTTTCGGTGATATCGACAATGCAATCGACGATGTCGGGAACCTTTGCCTCGGTCGCGCCATACGAAAGCTTGATATCGGCGTTGATTCCCTTGTCGGCGAAATATCGGCGAGTGAGTTCGGGATATTCGCTTGATACCCGTACCCCTTGCGGAAGCTGCGCAACGCTCTCGTAAGGCGAATCGCTGGGGACAGCGACGATGATACGAACGGGATTGCTGGTGACTTTCGAATACTTCAGCTCGCCAAGCGACTCAACCGTGGAGTTCGTTTCTTCGATCCAGTCTCGACCCGTGATTCCCAGATCGAAGAGCCCTTCGGCGACATAGACCGGAATTTCTTGCGGACGCAGAATACGCACGTCGATGACGCGCGGATCATCGATCGTGGCCTTGTACTGGACAGAGGAACTACGAGACACCTTGAGATCGGCAGCCTCGAACAGTTCGAGGGTTGCCTTTTCGAGCGACCCCTTGGGAAGAACGAGCTTCAACATGTGACCAATCTACCGTCCACCTCCCGCAACGTAGAAACCCATTACGGGCGGAGAACGCTGTCGCTCGCCGTAGGCTTCACGAATGGCACGGCACAAAGAGCAACATCTCAGTCACCGCACCGGATGGCTTCGAGCCGCCGTGCTGGGGGCCAATGATGGAATCATTTCGACGGCGGCACTCATTCTTGGCGTAGCGGCCTCTAATGCCCCCCGAGATGCAATCCTCACGGCCGGCGTTGCCGGATTGAGCGCTGGGGCCCTGGCGATGGGTATGGGTGAATACATCTCGGTCAGTTCTCAGCGAGATACCGAACGCGCCGATATCGCCAAAGAGATCTGGGAACATGAAAACGTTCCCGAGCGCGAACTCGCAGAGTTGACGGCGATTTACATGGAGAAAGGTCTTTCACACGACCTTGCCGAAGAAGTCGCAACGCAACTCACCGAGAAGGACGCACTTCGTATTCATCTCATCGAAGAACTCGGCATCACCGAAGAAACGATTGCCCGGCCCGTGCAAGCAGCATGGTCTTCGATGGCTTCGTTCGCTATCGGAGCGCTACTCCCCCTACTTGCCGCCGCTCTTGCACCGGCAGGAGCGCGCATCGCGATCACACTTGTTGTCGCGGTACTTGCACTCTTCGCACTAGGCGTTGCCGGCGCAAAGGCGGGTGGCGCAAAGGTGGGCCGTCCAACGGTGCGCGTCGTTGCCGGAGGCATTCTCGCCATGGCGATAACGATGGTCATCGGCAAATTGTTCGGCGCTGCTGTCAGCTAACCGAGATCACTTTTTTGCGAGTGACCTCAGAAGGTTGACCATTTCGAGCCCAGTCCGAACACATTCCTCACCCTTGTTGTCCTCTTCGGAGGAGCGAGAAAGAGCTTGTTCGAGATTCTCGGTGGTAAGAACACCGAAGATGACCGGAACACCGGTTGCCAGTTGGACATCCATGATTCCGCGTGCGCATTCGCCGGCAACAAAGTCATAGTGCGAGGTTTCTCCGCGGATAACTGCTCCGAGGCACACCACAACATCGACCTTGCCACTGTCAATGAGGCCTTTCGCCGCCATGGGGGCCTCATAGGCACCAGGAACCCAAACTTGAATCACATCGACTTCAGCGACGCCATGAACGGCAAGAGCATTTTCAGCACCTTCGATAAGCCGATTCGTGATGTGGTCGTTCCATCGACCACATACCAATCCAACCCGAACTCCTATGCCATCGACGTTGCTCGGAAGTGAGTTCGCGGCTCGGAAATTTGAGGACATCAGTCGAGCCCCTCAAGAATATGACCCATCTTCTCGCGCTTGGTGCGCAGATAGTCGATGTTCTCAGGATTAGGAATCGTTTCCAATGGCACGCGTTCGACGATGTCGAGTCCGAATCCATCGAGGCCACCGTATTTCGAGGGATTGTTGGTAAGTGCGCGCATTGTGGTGATGCCAAGGTCCACAAGGATCTGAGCACCGATGCCGTATTCCCGCGAGTCGATGGGAAGCCCAAGACTTACGTTCGCTTCAACGGTGTCTTGGCCAGCGTCCTGCAACGAATAGGCGCGAATCTTGTGGCCAATACCGACACCTCGACCCTCGTGTCCTCGCAGATACACAACGACGCCAAGTCCTTCGTCGTCGATGAGTTCCATAGCTTTATCGAGCTGGATGCCGCAGTCGCAGCGCAGAGAACCAAAGACGTCGCCCG
>JAEMTX010000213.1 GCA_016462055.1 Acidimicrobiia bacterium
TGACGTCAGTCGCCACCGGCAATGCCCGGCGACCAAGTTTCCGGACATCGGCGGCGATTGCTTCAACAGTCGCAAGCGTGCGCGCCGCGAGTACGACGTGGGCACCCTCGCGAGCGCAGCGCAGCGCAAGGGTTCGTCCGAGCCCTGGTCCGGCACCGCCAATGATGACAACCCGATCTTCGAGGAGCATGGCCTTAGATTCCGTAAACCCGCGCAGCATTACCTGCCAAAACGCTGTGTCGGTCCGCACTGCTCATGCCCACAGTAAGTCGCTCGATATAAGAAGCACTTTCGGGCCACAAGCAAACGCTGTGCGGGTAGTCAGTCGAAAACATTGAGCAGGATGCAAGTTGCGGCCAGAACCCGTCGGCGATCATTTTGAAGCCGAGATCGTCATCGAGCACCGTTACAAAAAGATTTTCTCCGAGTAACTCACTCGGTCGACGATCGATGCGAACTCCACCCGTTGCGCGGTAGTAGGGATTGTCGAAACACTGATCCATTGTCTGGGCCCAGAACGGTAACCATGAACAATTCACTTCTCCGGCTACGAGTTTGAGGTCCGGATGCCTCTCAAAGACCCCGCCGTAGGTCATGTAGGTGAACGGACGAGCTGCGCTGAAGAACCGGTACACGGTTCCGCTGACCGTCACTTGTTGGTTGACAAGCTCGTCCCAATCCGATTCAGAAGGTTTCCCGCCGAAGGTGCGGTGGAAGGTGAGCGGGACTCCGGCTTCGACAGCCGCCTTGTAGAGCGGATCGAAATAACTGTCGTGATACGGGCGAGCAGGATTTCCTGGAATAAACGCAGCTTTCGCACCTTTTTCAAGGACTCGATCGAGTTCAGCGAGATACACATCAATCCCATCGTCCACAGGCAGGAGGGGAAGACCGACGATTCGCCCAGGAGCCGCCGCAGCGAAATCATCAAGAAGCCAATCGTTATAGGACTTTATGCACGCGATCGCTACCTCTCGATCCGGTTCGACGTACATGTGAATCACATTGGCCGGATACACGACGCTGACATCGATTCCGTCGCGCTCCATGTCCGCGGCATGAGCAACACCATCGAAGTTTCCCGGAAGGATCTCATCAAAGCGAAGACCACTAGCTTTCCCGCTTGCCTGCCCAGCCATCGCCTCCACGCCCAATGTCCGCTTGGGCGGTTTGCCGTCAAAACTCCAGCCTTCCCCACCATCGGCACCGGTCATCACTTTCGGAACCCGGTCTCGCAATGATTTTGGGACTCGATCAAACACTGAAGGAGGCTCAGTCACATGGCAGTCTGCCGATATCACTCTTTCAATCATGCTTGTGCTCCAGTCGCCAATGTCGCCGGTGCTTCAACGAACGTCTCTGGCAGATACGAGGGTGGGAACCGATAGAGATCAACTGCGTTGTCCCAAAGAATCTTGCGTTTCGATTCTTCGGAAATCTCACCAGGCGAGAGATCAAAGAAATGATCGGTGGCGTGTGGGTACTTGGAATCAGGATGAGGGAAATCGGTTTCAAAAACAATGTGGTCGTCGCCCAACCATCGGATCACGTCAGCAACAAATGGATCATCACATTCTGTTGAGATCCAACAATTTCGACGAAAATAATCAGTGGCACTCATGGAAAGGTCAGGAAACTCTTGTGCCCCCGCTAGTTCCAAATGTTCATCAATCCGGTGCAGCCAAGATGGAAGCCAGCCACAACCCGCTTCCATGTACGCGCACCGCAGTTTTGGATAGCGCTCGAACACACCGTTGACGATCATGGACAACGACGCGTACTGGGCCTCGTGCGCGTGCACCACGGTGTGCCATTCGGTGAAGGTGGTGAACCTGTCCGAACCGGCTGTCGTTGCATTGAGACCCATGTACTCATGGGTTGCGAACGCACAGTCCAGTTCCTCGAGAAGTTCATACACCGGGTCGTAATAGCGGTCGCCAAGATTGCGATGGTTGAACTGATTCGGTCGTGCCCAGAAGCAACGAACACCCAATTCGTCATACGCGTACTGGATCTCCTCAACCGCTCGTCCGACGTCGTTTAACGGGACGGGACCCGATGTGAGGACCTTTCCACCCGAGATTTCGCGCATCTCCGCGCCCCAGCGGTTGTAGGCACGGGCCATCGCCGCCTGCAGTTCCGGATCAATCCCATCGAGCCACATGTCATATTCGGGCCCGTAAATGACCATGACATCGACACCCTCCACCTCGAGCGCCTTCGCCACACGATCTCCGGTGAATCCCTCGATCACCATGTCGCCGTATTGGGCGACCATGTCCTCGGTGGTCCAGTTGATCGCCTTCTGGAAGTTTCCGTAGACGCTCGTCGGATGCTGCGACCAGCGACCATCGACCGTGACTGGGTTGTAGTGATCGAATCCGGGAGGTGCCTTGCGGCCGATTCGGTCGCGGTATTTCTGGTCCAGATACCGCGGCCAGAGATCCGCAGGATAGATGACATGCGCGTCAGCATCGAAGATCTTGAATCCACGTTTCATCGTGCCCCCCGGCAGAATAAGCGTCACATTTTGCGAGCAAACACATAATGAATGAAACGATCGTTTGTGTCAAGCGTTTCATTTACTGCCGACTCAATTTCCCCCTCGATGGCGCGACGGATTCTCCCTTGCGTGGCCCACAGGAGCCTAAGCAAGATCGACTTATCAGCACGATTGGCTGCAGCGACGAAGTCAGCTGCTGCAAGAAAGCGGCGTCAAATGTCCCAAGGGGTCAGATCGATGCCGAGTTCCTGAAGGCGACCAATCAACTTTTCCGGGCTCATCGACTGACTCGGCCAGTGATAGTCCCAACCTCGTGTACCCACTGCGGGTTCCACGTAGGCGTGCACCTGATCCATCGTGAAATAGATGCCGCGTCGACCGATCTGCCGTTCATAGCGTTCTCCGTGTTCGCGGTCGAGCACAAAGTTGGTGTGGTCACACATCGACTTCATATCTTCATGCACCCAGTCCCACACTTGAGCCGCTACGTGCACGAGTGGTTCAATCGGTTCATAGCGGGTGACTTCGAATTCACGCGACCAGAACGTGATCGGTTCAAGACAACACGCGCAATACGACTCGAGCCTCACCTCTTTGCCAGCGAAGTGAGGCATCTTTGAAACAGCCACAGCTTCGTGGGCGCAACCAATGAAGGAATGAAATGAGTCGTCGACATAGAGCGCGACTTGACTCGGAAATGCCGA
>JAEMTX010000214.1:0-2934 GCA_016462055.1 Acidimicrobiia bacterium
GAGGCGATTATCTTCGGACGTGAACCACTTCTGCTTAGCAGAAGTTGGATCACCGCGTCGAACACGGCGACCGTAGTCCCGAGCGGGCCCGACAACAGGTGCAACTCGTCCTGAATAATCATTGACGGCTGCCGATATGCGGTTCCTAGGCCGAGAAGTTTTCCCGCCTCAGGTTTGAACTGAAGCCGTGCGAACTTGTCGACAGTGGCCAGAAGAATAGTCGGAGGATCGTCATACAGGACGCTGTCGATAACGCGGAGAGGAAGCTCACCGTGAAATGCGCAACTCTCATCCGTACAGTGGATTAGAAGATCCCTGCCTGAAAGCCGGAACCCGTAACGGCGGGCATCAATAGACCGTTTCGTGGGCACGAGGGGCGCCTGACACCAAGGACAGCTCTCGACTTGGAAGCCGTTTGCCTCTTCCGGTCGGGCCGCTTTATGGAGTCTCTCGAGCGCCTTCTCGACCACACCCAGCGTAGCAGGCGTCACTTCGTTTCCGACCCAAAGGCCGATAGTGAATCTCAGCATGCCGCTCACTCGCGGGTCGGAACCCCGCAGAAGTTCCATTGCACAGACTAGGGCGGCGGCACGTTGAAACTGCTGAGCAGTGAGAAGACGGAGCGTATAGCGGGTAATTACCGCAGTCCCGCCGCCTTTTGACCCGTACTCCAACCTACGTCTGAAAATCTCGACCGCCGCGAGTGCAAGGTACGCCTCGGTCTTACCGCCGCCCGTCGGAAACCAGATAAGATCAACTAATTCACGCTCCGCATGACCATCGTCGACCGTAGACGCGAGAGAAACCAAGAGGAAGCCGAGTTGGAAGGGCCGCCAATTTGGTTCACTCGCTATCCCGGTCCGGTTGATACCCGCTTGGCGCATCTGGAGACGCATTGCAGCCATACCTAATGCGAAAGCTTCCCGCAGCTTCACCTGTTCAGGATGGCGAAGGATCTCAACGCCAGCCTCCATGCGTCGGACGGCGAGACATGAACGGTCCACTATGGCGCGCGCTATAGGAGCCCTCGCTCCGAACTCGTCAACCCTTACTTCTTGCTCCGATACCCAGTTGGAGAATGCGTGGACGAATGCATCTAGAGTCGGAAGTACGTCGTCGGGCGCGGTGTCCATCTTTGAGAGATGCGCGAGACTCAGCGCACGCGACTCTTCGGTTCCCGCTTGAAAACTCGTAGTTTCTACACTAGGAACGACATAGGACGGGACGGGGTTAAGCCACACCTCCTGGCAGGTTCCATCTCTGAGAACCCATTCAGCAGCCATGCCGTGTCCTATACCGAAAACTTTTCGGTTCCGATACCTGAGGCGGAGCTCTGCGGACTCCGCATCGATATCGAATGTGCGCGACGTGTCGTATTCGAGGATCGTCCCCCCGACAGCTGGCCTCACCGTGAGCCTGACCTGGAAGAGCATCTGTGCGATATCGATCTTGTCGTCGCCGGTCGTTTGCGTAGCCAGGCGTACGAGAACAGTCACCAGAAACGCGTCGCCGTATTCGCGCCAGCGGGAACCGATTTCGAATGGCACACTGCCGGCTGTGAGCTGCTGAAGCGGCGCACCCTTCTCGATTCCAATGTCGCTAAAGTCGAATTGCCTGCGCTGCCACCGAGGCGGTCCCTCATCTGAAACGGGTTGGTATGTTCCGGCCGAGAACTCACAGATGGCTGACGGTGAATCAGTCACGAACGAAAGTGCGACGGACGAGGGGCGCCAATCCTCGGCCAATGGAACAGCTGCTCCAGATTCCTCGACATCACCCTCTCCCACGGCCTTCTTCGAGGAGTTTCTCTCCTGGCTCGCTTCACCAGATTCGCCCATGAGCGACTCAGTAGGAAACAGCATGCCCACGGAGTACTGCAGGTGCGGCCGGTTATACAGCACCTCGTCCGGGCCGCCTTCCGGCCCGACATAAGCTGCCCGAAGGTGGTCAAGTGCGGCACGCTGTGCGTCGGTCAGGGTCATTGCAAAGTGCCTCGATTTCGGGCTAGCTCCTGGAGTCGCTTCGTGTCATCAGGAGAGGCGACGATATGGAGTGAGACCCGGGCCCGCGTGACCGCTACGTAAAGTGCGGCGACACCGGCGTCATCAAAATTCACAGGCAAGTCGCACACGATGACGTATTCCGCTTCGAACCCTTTCGCAAATCGGGGGCTGGTGACAGTGATACCGTCCTGCGTCAGGCTTGGAGCGGATATCGAACTTGCGCTGATAATCCAAATCGAACTTCGGCGCGCGCCCTGGTCAACAAGTTCACGAGCTACCGTCGTTGCCTCAGCGACGCCAGCATGGCCATCTGACCGGTGCCATTGGATCTTGTCGCCGTTTACAATGCCGGGATCTCCAATGTCGGCGCGCAGATATTCCTGCACGACGTGCACGATTGCTTTGGTGTTGCGAATATTACGACTGAGGTCGAACGACAGGGCATCTGCAGCTACAAGTTCATAGACGTCCTCATCGAAACGCCCATCGACGTGCGCCTGGTTATTAGGGTCCAGAAACATGCGCCACCGGCCACCGGACCGACCTCCATTTGTTAAACCATCGAGCCGGTCCATAGCTTCGACAGTCATGAGGTCTTGCGCCTCGTCGATCAATACCACGTCATAACTTTTATCGTCATCAAGATGCTCAAAGGGAACGACATCAATGCTTCGATGCGCGACGAGAGGCTCGAAGAACTTAGCGAGATCCGGAGAGAAAAACGTGATCAACACAGACCGGCCAGCGGTCGCCTCCTGCTTCGCGGCCTCAGCTAAGACGAGAGACTTGCCAGTTCCGGCCCCGCCAAGCACCATCATTCGTTGGTTGCGAGCGAGGGAGGCGAGAACGCGCGCCTGGTCGTCGGTTGCACGGTTTTGCTCATCCAACACTGCACCGCGCTGCGCATCGATTGCTGGCATCAGGGTGAATT
>JAEMTX010000214.1:2944-3200 GCA_016462055.1 Acidimicrobiia bacterium
AAAGCCATTGCGTCTGCTTCCATTCAACCGACCGCGGAGACGATGCGACATCAGGCGTGATAACAACGGGCTCGTGTGCGAACCACCCCAGGCCATCCTCGGAGAGAATGTCTCTCAACGCATACATGGCAGAACGGGCCTGCTCCATCGGAGAGTCAGCAAGCTTGTTCCAGTCGCCGCGCCGATCGATGGAATACCAAATACCTTCATGTTTGGTCACTCCTCCACCCTTGACCTCGATCACGATCACTACCCC
>JAEMTX010000215.1 GCA_016462055.1 Acidimicrobiia bacterium
CCAAAGCACGAAGCCGCAGACACTCGCGTATGGCCTTACTGATTCACCCACTGGCTTAGCCGCATGGATTCTCGAGAAGTTCAACGCGTGGAGCGATCTGGACAACAACAGCATTGCGGAGACCTACACGTGGGACCGAGTGCTCGACAACATCATGATCTACTGGGTCACCAACACGGTTGGTTCTGCGGCACGCCTGTATGCCGAATCGCAGCGCGCGAATAATGGCGCCGCACAAGGCTGGTCAGGACGCGTTGAAGTTCCCACCGGACACGCGCAGTACCCCTATGAACTGTTACAAACGCCGCGAGCTTGGGCCGAGAAGAAATACAACATTGTTCACTGGACCGAACAAGAACGCGGCGGACATTTCGCGGCATTCGAGCGTCCCGAAGCCTTCGTTAATGATCTTCGATTGTTCAGGAAATCAGTCGCTAGCTGAAGAATCCCAGACAGCTTGCCTAGCCCGGCGACCTACGCGTTGGCTGATTTCCCGGCTTGCGTTGGGTCGAAGTATTCGCGCTGGCGATAAATCAATCCGTCGCGAAAGCCGAACACCGCGATGTAGCGGTTGACGTACGGAGCATTGTTAGGCAAGTACGAACCGGCACCAGTGAACTCGATGATGAGTTCGTCGGGGTCAAGACATGGGTGCAGTTCGGTGATGGTGAGATCGAACTGGAACACCTTGAACGCGTTGATGAGGCGTTCATGAACTGCAGTCCGTCCGCTTACAACAGAGGGCGGGTCGGTGAAGGGAAAATCGAGGACGATGTCCTCGGTGTAATTGATGATCTGGGCATCGGCATCGCCGGCACTGACAGCAGCAAATACTTGCAGCACGAGATCGAAATTGCGCTGGCGATGAGCATCAAGCACAAGCTCGGTCATAGTTCCCCCCGGAACGCTGGATGTTCGCTGAACGAACAGATCAGTCGCGGATCTTGCCGGTGCGAGTGCGATCGGGCACAAGCCCAACAAGACGAGCACCCACGACGCTGATGATGTCATCAGAGGGCGTGTTGTCGTTTTCAACAAGGTCGACAAGCGCACGATGCTCATCGGGAGTGAGCGCAAGAAGTCGGCCCTGGTAGCGAGCAGCGCTGACACGGGTGAACACCCGAGGTGAACGCAACTTGTTGGCTACTGCGTCGAGAACGTCTTCGTCGGCATCGCCGGGCGCATCGTTGAGAAGGTCGAGAAGTTCCCAGATCTGTCGGGGTGTAAGTACAACACCGAGCAGTTCTTCTTCTTCGGTCGTCGTTGTCATCGAGTGTGACTCTCCGGAAAGGTTGAGGCGAATTGTCAGGACATGACGGAAACAGAACCGCCCATCGATCAGGAAGCCCGGTCGTCCACCGATGGCCCCCTCGAAATGTCCAAACGTTTCTTAGTTCGCCCGGGACCCTGTTTGCACATCGGAGCGCGAAATCGGTCCGAAACCTTTCAACTTTGGGTTTCCGGGGCCTTTGCCGTTCGTAGCACTCGGTCTCGGAAATGGGCCAGAAATGCCCTTGCGGGCGAGGACTTCAGGCTGGTTCGGCAGATGCGGTGATGATGTGATCGAGCCACCACTGCGGTGCGTTGTCGATCAGGTGACCGATATGTGAATAGTCATGCCAGCGGCTGATCTTGCCGTCACGAACTTCCATCACGGTCACGAACGGATGGTCGATGACCTCGCCGGTATGGAACATCCAGCGTTCCATATGTTCCCAAATCACCATGTTGCCCTGGGCGACGATGTGTTTGGGGAAGTGGAAGTAGCCCTGCAGTGGTTCGATGCCGATCTTGAGGCGACGAACGATGGCGGCGCCTCCGATGGCCCCCACTGGGTCCATGCCGACGTCGGTGTAGTGGCAATCCTCGGTGAAGAAGGTGGCCATGGTCTCCCAGTCGCGCTCGAAATGGGCGTACCAGTAGTTCTCGACGACCTCTTTATTGCGGGCTTCGCTGCTGTCCATGACATCTCCTTTACGACCGTGTGTGCGGCAGCGTACGACACCGACGAAGATGGTGCCCATGCACGAGATCGAAATCAGCACCGACACCATTCGTCTCGGCCAGTTTCTGAAGTTGGCAAACCTTGTCGATTCGGGTTCCGACGCGAAGTTCTTGCTCGCCGAGGGCGAGATCACGGTGAACGGCGAGGTTGAAATTCGCCGTGGCCGTCAGTTGCGCGCTGGCGATGTCGTTGAGTTCGAGGGGATCGCCGCCCGAGTTGTCGCTGAAAGCTGAGCGGCTTACGCCTCTGGTCGCTTCAACACGTCAGCCAAGCCAGGAACTTCGATATCAAGAAGGCGTGCCGTAATTGCCGCGACGGGGTTGTAGACCGCCATGGCACCAGCGGCCGGATCTCCAGATTCAGCGACGAACATCTCGGCCAACTTCACCATGACGAGACAGAACTGGAAGCCAGCGAGAATCTCGTAGAAGTCGACATGGTTTGCGGGGCGGCCCATGAGCTCTTCCCACAGCGCAATGGTCTGCGCGCGATCAAGCATGCCGGGCAGCAACGTTGCGCCCGCGCTCTCAATCGAGAACTGCTGCAAGAACACCCACCAACCAAGGTCGCTTTCGCTATTTCCGAGCGAAACCATTTCCCAATCGAACACGCCAATAACTTCGGTGTTGTCTGCGCCGCCGTACATCTGATTGCCCGGACGCGAATCGCCCCAGCACAATTCGATGTGTTCGCCGTCTTCAGGCCAATTCGCAACGAGCCAGTCCCAAGCCGGATCAATCACCGGGTGGTCCTCGCCCTTCATTGCCCAGTTCTTGTAATTCTGGAAATAGCCACGACGTTGCTCGGGGCCGAGTTTGCCGTGATGGGTTTGATCAAGGTGTTCGAAGCCGGCCGCTTTCCAATCGACCTTGGCAACCCGCGTCAGTGCTTCAACGCCGTTGTGGGCCCAACGTGAGCGCTGTTCATCGTTCATATCGACGACGAAACCAGATTCGGTATACGGCGGTGCATCGCCAGGAACGAGGCCGTTCAAGCGATCCATCATGAAGAACGGGCCACCGATGATGGCGGTATCGCGTTCGGCCCAGCGCGTGTTGGGAACAGGAACGTTTGAATGTTCGCCGAGCAACTTCATCGACAAGTACTGCTGGGTCACGAGGTCGATTTCAGGGAACAGCAAACTCATGACCGGCTGACTACGCAGAACAAGTTCGGCGTCGACCTTCT
>JAEMTX010000216.1 GCA_016462055.1 Acidimicrobiia bacterium
CGTTGACTGGCAACGAATATTTGCTGGTCTACAACGTCTTCTCGCTGGTGGTGGCGTCAATGTTCGCCGCCTTCGTTTATTTCTTGATGAATGCTTCGCAGGTTGCGAAGCAGTACCGCAGTGCTGTAGTCGTCTCGGCGGTAGTCGTCGGAATCGCCGGTTACCACTACTTCCGTATCTTCTCCGGCTGGTCCGATGGTCAGTTCAACGAGGGCTACCGATACGCCGACTGGCTTCTGACAGTGCCGTTGCTGCTCATTGAGCTCTTGATCGTCCTCGGGCTGACTTCAGAGAAGCGCCGTCCGCTCACGATCCGTTTGGTAACTGCTGCCGTCTTGATGATTGGCCTCGGCTACCCGGGCGAGATTTCGACCAGCGACAGCACGAAGTGGATCTTCTGGGCGTTGGCGATGATTCCGTTCATCTACATCCTCGCCATCGTTTACAAGGAGATCACGGAAGCGGCGAAGCGTGAGTCCGCCGGAGTGGCCAAGGCCCTCCGTCTTGCCCTCGGCCTCTTACTGCTGGCTTGGCTCGTGTATCCGATTGCCTATCTCTTCCCGATCATCTTCGGTCAGGACAGCTCGATGGCCGAAACCGTGCGTCAGGTTGGCTACTCGGTTGCTGACCTTCTGGCCAAGCCTGTCTACGGCCTCGCCATTCTTGCGGTCGCAAAACTTCGCACCCGCGAGGAAGCCCCCACCGCAAACTGATTCACAAATATTCGTAACAATCCGCAGCGTCGTCATCTGGGGCATTCCCTCAGGTGGCGGCGCTGTGGCCGTTTTCCGCGGTTCGATCGACGTTGGCTTTGTCAGTGAACGGTGACGGTCTCGGTATCGCGACCGGAACGAAGCACGGCCCCAGGCCGCGCTCCGGTGGAGGCCCCATCAGCAACGGTGACGACGCCTCCGACAAACACGCGCACTATGCCAACCGAATCAGCGTGCATACGTGGCGAGCCGCCGGGAAGGTCATGCGCAATTGTTGGCGTGGCGGTGTCGATGGTGGCGGGATCAAACACCACCAGATCGGCAATCCATCCCTCCTGCACCTGGCCGCGGTCGCGCAGCCCGAGATGACGTGCTGGTACGTCGGTGAGTGCGTGAACAGCGCGCTCGAGGCTCAACAACTTTCGTCCGCGAAGTGAATCGGCGAGCAGACGTGTGGGGTAGGAACCTCCGCACATACGGTCGAGGTGCGCGCCTGCGTCGCTGCCACCGAGAATGACATCGGGGTCATCCCAAAGTTCGCGGCGCATGTTCCAGTGAGCGTCATCGTCATCGGGAGCGCTCGGCCACAGGACCGTGCGCAGATTGTCGGCAATGACAATGTCGATGAGCGTGTCGAATGGTTCGGCGTCGCCGCGTTCGGCAGCGATATCGCGGACCTTGCGGCCGGCAAGTCCCTCATTCGTATCGCTGAACGTATCGCCAATGATGTAGTCAGCGAATCCGGCAAGACGGCGGAACATGCCCGCTTCTTCACTGTCGGCACGGGCGACCATCATTCGTCGCGTTGGTTCGTCGCGCAGCATCTCGATGCGTTCCGGAACCGGTGCGTTGAGAATCGACCCCCATCCGGGCATCAGGTTCAACGCGCAGTAAGTGCCAAAGCTCATGTTCATCGGAACGATCACCGGCATAGTGAGCGCCACGACTCGACCGCCGAGTTCGCGCGCACGTTTCGACACTGCAAGATGACGATCGACACGGCCGGGGTCGCGCGTGTCAACAACAAGCAGGTTCCAGTTGAGCGGTCGGTTGGCCCGCACTGACATTGCCGGCAACAGTTCGAGTTCTGATTCGTCGAACCCGTCGCTTGCTCCTTCGAAGATTCCTTCGAGGGTGGTGCCGGGCCATTGACCAGTCTCTTCACATAACGAGAGGATCTCTTCACGGTCGGCACCTTTGGCCGGCACTGGGTCGCCATTCCCATCGCTGTGCGAGGTTGAGCAGTCCATTGAAAGTCCGAGGGCGCCAGATTTGATCGAAGCACCAAGCGCGCGCCGCATGTCATCGAGTTCACTCGGGGTTGCTGCTCGGAAATTCGCTTCTGGCCCGAGCACGTAACGGCGTAGCGCACTGTGGCCGACCATGAAGCCAGCGTTTACGGCGATCGTTCCTTCGAGTGCGTCGAGGTACTCGCCAAAGGTTGTCCACGTCCACGGAACTCCTTGTTCGAGCGCATCGAGGGGCATGCCCTCGACCTTCGCCAGCATTCGCCGGATGTAGTCGGCATCTTGCGGGTGAACCGGGGCGATGCTGAAACTGCAGTTACCGCCGATCACCGACGTAACGCCATGAACATTCGATGGAGCGGCGAACGGATCCCAGAAAAGTTGCGCGTCGTAGTGCGTGTGCATGTCGACGAAGCCAGGGCTCACTACGAGGCCAGTGGCGTCGAAGGTCTCGCGCGATTCCTCGTCCAATGTGCCCGGTTCGACGATCGCCACAATGCGGCCATCGCGAATACCAATGTCGGCGGCGAATGCCGGCGCGCCGGTGCCGTCCACCACAGTTGCACCGATGATTCGATGATCAAGCACGATTCCCCCTCGTTGCCCGACTCAGCGCCGGAACTCTCTTGGAAATCTAGGCGCTTTGATCGAAAGACGACGAGTGCCTGAGTATTGGTCGCTCCAGCATTGACAACAGCGTTAGTCCTATGACTCCCACGCGTCGACAAGGCCATCAAGTGTTACGACAGCAACAATTCCACCTTCTTCGTCGACGAGTTCGTAGAGCCGGCCATCGGTGGTGTGGTGGCTATAGAACACTAAGGCGCCGTCCGGTCCGCCCCGTTCCATATGGGGATGGAGATCGCCCGTTGTGAGGTGATGTCCTCCGGCTTTGCGAACCTTGTGGACTCGTTCACCGTTGGGGAGCATGTCGTCGAGGTGCTGCTCGCCTTCAATAACGAGCACACTGGTGGTGGTGACGTGACGATGGGCATGACAGTGGCCGCCGTTGTCATCGAAGCGAACGAGCATGTCGAGTGTTCCCGCCTCGCGGTCGTAGGCCAGGATGCTCGTCTCTTGATGAATGCGGTAACTGCTGGTTTCATCACCAGCTGATTCCATCCATCGAAGTTGGCTTGTATCAAACGTGCTCATAGGTCCACCTTCTGATCATTTCTTTGTCACGAAGTCGCTGCGCCGCATGGGGATCGTTCTTGATTGCTTACAGGG
>JAEMTX010000217.1 GCA_016462055.1 Acidimicrobiia bacterium
CTCTGACTCCACGTGGCCGCATACCGAGCAGTTCGTTCGCGACATGGCAGTCGACCTCGACGACGAGACGCTTTACAAGATCGTTCGTGGCAATGCCATCAAGATGCTGCATCTTGATCTCGACTGAGCCACATACAACCTGAACACTCCGATCGTGGGGGCTACGGTTCTTCCGTGGTCCCCACGTCGCGTTCTCGCACAAAGCGCTCGAGCACCTTGCGCGCCTATGGCTCGCCGTTCTGGCGAGATGTCATGTTCTGGGTCGCAACAGGGCTGTCTCTTCTCGTCGGAGTCGTCATCGTCGTGGCACTGTTCATGCTGCTCAGCACACCACGGACTGATGCCGGCTGGGCTTGGACTATCGGACTCTTCGTCCTCGGCATATGGATCGGTTTCGTCATAGTTTCGCTCGGGCTCAACACCGCACGCGGAATCGATCGCGGGGCAAAAGAGGCCGACGCTGCTCGGGGCGATCGATTCGAGGAACAGGGACGCAAAGCGGGCAAAGTCATCGGAACTGGCCTCGCCAAAGTCACGGGTCGTTCCAAGCCACAGCCCGCAACTGCAAACGATGACAACAACACCGCTGCCGAATCAAAACCAACCGTCGACGACGCGGTACGATCGCTCGGGATGATGGTCGGACGACGGCTCGGTGCTCGGAAGGACAAGTCATGAGTCCCAATCGGATCAACCCCGATGAGTATCGAGTCAAACCGGGCGCAAAGGTTGATCTGAGCAAGTGGTCAACGAGCGCAACCGATGGCTTTAGCGGAGGCAAGCAACAAGGTGCCGCTCTACTTCCTTCGCTCAACGAGCAACTTGCTGATCTCCAAGCAATGCTCTACGCCGAGTCGAAGCACAAGATGCTCATCATCTTGCAAGGAATGGACACCTCCGGCAAAGACGGAACCATCAAGCACGTGGTCCGCACCATCAACCCGGTTGGCGTAAAAGTCAAAGATTTCAAACGACCCAATGATGTCGAACTAGCGCACGATTACCTGTGGCGCGTGCACGAACACACGCCCCGTAACGGCCGAATGGCTATCTTCAATCGCAGCCACTACGAAGATGTTCTCGTTGTCCGCGTCAACGATCTGGTTCCCAAGAGTGTCTGGGAACGTCGCTATGAACACATTCGCAGCTTTGAGCAGATGCTTGCCGATGAAGGAACAACCATCGTGAAGTTATTCCTGCACATCTCGAAAGATGAGCAACGAGCGCGGCTGCAAGAACGACTCGACAACCCGGCGAAGCACTGGAAGTTCGAACACGGCGACGTTGCCGAACGAGCGCATTGGGATGCCTATACCGACGCCTACGAACAGGCGCTTGCCGAAACTTCCACCAAGAGCGCTCCGTGGTATGTCATTCCGTCTGATCGCAAGTGGTATCGAAACCTAGTGATCTCACAGCTCCTCATCGACAAGCTTGAGTCGCTCAAGATGGCCTATCCCGAGCCCGCAATCGGTATCGAGAACATCGTCATCGGCGACTGATAGTCAGGCTCGCATATCAACGGATGTTGACAATTACTGGCGCAGGTTTTGGGGCACTCGAGTCACTCGAACCCGCAACCAATCGATACTCCCCGCTAGGTAACGCCGGCGGCCGCCCGTCGACACAGGCGGGAGTCGCTGACACACCCGAACCTCCGCACCATGGATACGTTGCGCTTGCCGTAACTGGCCAACGAGACTCGCCCAAAGGAATTTGCTGCGGCGGACCCAGGCACAGCAAGAACGAAGGGCCAAGCCGAATCGTGTCGGACTCGAATCCTGCGCCATAGATCGCGCCACATGAAGCGACCGTGATCGGCGACCCGGAATGATTGACAACCACAACGGTCGCCGCCAGTTCGCTGCCGGCATCAATTGTCGTAGATGCCACTTCGACCCAAACCCCGACCGACCCTTCGGCCACCGTGGGAATTGTCGTGATCGTCGAAGGGGTTATCGGCTCGGTCGATCCCGAAGTTGAACCACATGCAGCCAGCACCATTCCAAGCATCAGTGCAATGAGTGCACCGAGCCTCCAACGCATTTTTAGTGAAAGCCCTCGACCGTAGTGAGTCGAGCGGTGGCTCGAGCCAGTGCCGCGGTGACATCGGCATCGTCGTCGCTTTGCGCAGCAGCCTGGGCCTTTTCCTGGGCCTTGCGAGCACGCTCAACATCGATCGTCGATGACAACTCGGCAAGATCGGAAAGGATCTTTACTCGGTCATGGCTGACCTCGATGAAGCCACCGTGGACCGCAGCCTTTTCACTGCCACCTTCGGACAACGTGATTTCAACCGTTCCGATCGCCAGTGCACCGACGAACGGAGCATGACCGGTGAGGAAGGCGATATCGCCGCCGCCCACCGTGCGCGCACGCACCATGGAAGCGTCTCCCGAGAACAGTGTGCGCTCGGGCGAAACGAGTTCGACGGCCAGAGGCATCAGGAGTTGGCCTCAAGTTCGCGTGCCTTGGCACGTGCGCCGTCGGCATCGCCAACATTAAGGAACGCCTGCTCGGGCAGATCGTCGAGGTCACCATTGACGAGTTGTTCAAATGACTCGACCGTGTCTTCGACAGAAACGAAGATGCCGGGCATGCCGGTGAAGACCTCGGCCACGAAGAACGGCTGCGAAAGGAAACGCTGAACCTTTCGGGCACGGTCAACCGTGATGCGATCTTCTTCAGAAAGTTCGTCAAGACCAAGAATGGCGATGATGTCCTGAAGTTCCTTGTAACGCTGCAGAACTTCCTGCACGCGACGAGCAACGTCGTAGTGACGCTGGCCAACGATTTCGGGAGCGAGAATCGTTGAGGTCGATGCAAGTGGATCCACGGCTGGGTAGATACCAAGCGAAGCGATCTGACGTGAAAGTTCGGTGGTGGCATCGAGATGGGTGAAGGTGGTGAACGGCGCCGGGTCGGTGTAATCGTCGGCGGGTACGTACACAGCCTGCAATGAGGTGATCGAACGACCACGAGTTGAGGTGATGCGTTCCTGGAGCTCGCCCATTTCGTCGGCGAGTGTGGGCTGGTAACCCACCGCTGATGGCATACGACCAAGCAGGGTCGACACCTCGGAACCGGCCTGCACGAAACGGAAGATGTTGTCAACGAACAACAACACGTCCTGGTTCTGCACGTCACGGAAGTACTCGGCCATGGTGAGAGCAGAAAGCG
>JAEMTX010000218.1 GCA_016462055.1 Acidimicrobiia bacterium
CCAGTACCCACCACCAGCGCACGACCCAATCGAAGACCGGTCCGATGACTCGTGAGGTCGCTATGACACCGCCGAGACTTGCGGCGACAACGATGGTTTGAAGGCGAAGCGCCGCAAAAGCTCGAGTTCGCCGCGCTATCCAAGCGGAACCAGCCATCGCTACGAGGGGGAGGAGAAATGCGACGACACCGGAACCGAGAAGCGCGCCGTCAGTTCCTGTCAGTTCGGTGCGCCCAAGCCACGGTGCCGCGGGAATTCGAAGTTGGTCGGCAGCAATGTGAAGTCCGGTACCCAGTCCCGCTGGGTGATCTCCGGGGGAGAGGAAATAGTGCGTGAGCGCACCAAGGTTTCCTGTCCCTGCGACCTGATCGACAATGACGGGAAGCCAACATCCGAAGAGAACGGCGAACGAGACGCCCAGAATGAAGCGTCGTTGGGTGCGATCCGATGGAAGGAGGGAGCGAAAGGAGTTACGTCTCCAAGCGAGAAGCGCGATGGCTACTGCAATTATTGTGAGAATCGGGAGATAACCAATATGGCTCTGCAGCTCGTAGGACGCGACGAAGAGGAGGGGTGGCCACATCCAAGCGTCGCCTTCCACGACAGACCAGGCCAACAAGGCAATGAGGGCGAGCGGAAGCAGTGTGATGAATGGATTCCAAGGATCGCGCATCATCGCGGGCCCCATTGCGTGTAGGAGCACAGCAATTGCGGCCATGGTGCACGAGACGAGAGCGAGCCCACCTCTGCGCCATGCCACCAGACTCATCGCAGCGATCGTGAGTGCGTTCAGCGTTGCTGCCGCAGTAAGGAGCGCTTCGGGTTTATCGCCGAAGAGGTGATACGGAATGGCGAGGAGCCAGTACAGAAGTGGACCGGGATGGTTCCAACCGAAGCGGGAGTACGGGCCAATGAGCGGCGTATGACGTCCAACGTCTTCGACGCGCAGATTGAGAACCGCCCAATCGCCGCTTGGCCGCCAAACGAGGTCTAGTGCAGCGCGACCTGCATCGATAATCGGCCATATCACCAATGCTGTGAGAAAAATTGCTACGACGATGCACGCGACATTCCACGGGTCTTGCCACCATCGCTCGCTTCCACGAGTATCAGGATCGATGTTCGTCGAGTCAGGCGATTGCAACGTCAGGTTCAGACGTCGTCGGGGTCGTACTCGCCTCGTTCGTAACGGCGGCGTCGGCTGATCTGGTTAGCAAAGGCAACGATGCAGATCACGGCAAGGATGGCGAAGATCGCAACAAGGATCATGCCGACAGCCTAGGCGGAATGGGAATGGAAAGAGGATCGATCGGAGATCAGGGCCGCAAGGATCGACCGATAATTTCTTTCATGATTTCGGTGGTCCCCCCATAAATGGTTTGAATCCGGGCATCGATATATGCCCGAGCGATCGGGTACTCGAGCATGTAGCCGTAGCCGCCATGAAGTTGGACGCACGAGTCGACGACACGCTTTTGGAGTTCGGTTGTCCACCACTTCGCCATCGCCGCCTCTTCCACGGTGAGCTCTTTGGCATTGAGTGCCTCGATGCATCGATCCAGAAACACTTCGGCGATTTCGACCTCGGTGGCGATTTCGGCGAGCACGAACCGCGAATTCTGGAAACTGGCGATTGGCTGCCCAAATGCAGTGCGGTCGTGTGTGTACTCAAGCGTCCAGCGGAGAGCCTGACGCGCTGCGGCCACTGCGCTGACGGCGATTGAAAGTCGCTCCTGCGGAAGGTTGTCGACCAAGTGGGCAAAACCCATTCCTTCGCTACCGAGAAGGTTGGCGGCAGGTACGCGAGCGTCGGTGAAAAACAGTTCCGCTGTGTCCTGTGCGTGCAGTCCGACTTTCTCGAGATTGCGGCCGCGTTCGAACCCAGGAGTGTCTCTCTCGATCACGATCAAGCTCATTCCCTTGTGACGCTCTTTAGGGTCTGTCTTAACGGCGACGATGACAAGATCGGCATTGATGCCGTTGGTGATGAACGTCTTTGCTCCATTGACGACATAGTCATCACCATCCCGGATTGCTGATGTGGACATTGACGCAAGGTCGGAGCCAATTCCCGGCTCGGTCATGGCAATTGCCGTTATGAGTTCACCGGAACAGATTCCGGGAAGCCAGCACTTTTTCTGGCTCTCTGTCGTCAGCGAAAGGAAGTACGGAAGGCAAACATCGTTATGAAGGGTGATGCCAAGACCGGATGGAGCAAATCCGGAATACGCGAATTCTTCATTGATGATGGTGTTGTAGCGAAAGTCTTCGACGCCTCCTCCACCAAATTGCTCGGGTGCGTCGATTCCGAGAAAGCCCGCATCGCCGGCCGAGGTGAACAGCGTGCGATCGACGATGCCGTAGCGGTCCCAGCGCTCGAAATTAGGCGCAACCTCACGCTCGATGAATGTACGAACCGACTGGCGAAATAGATCGTGTTCCTCGGTGAAAATGGTTCTGCGCATGGGTCGATGGTACGGGACCCGTGCCACTTTGTACGGCCTGGATCCGAGGAACAGAACAGCGGTTCGGGTAGTATTAGATAAGAACACGGGAGTCCGGGAGGCCGGGCTGAGAGGGAAGAGCCGATCTCTTCCGACCGTTGCACCTGATCCGGGTCATGCCGGCGAAGGAAGTTTTCGGTTCACGCTGGTATGTGCTCGTTCGTGTCGTCCCGCCGTAGGTGTTCGACATGTCGAAACAAAATGAATCCTCATCACATGCCGCGATCATCGTGATGGGTGGAGTGGCGCCTGATGTCGGGTTGGCTGCAGCGCTCGACAGTAACGACGTCATTGTGATTGCCGCTGATTCTGGCGCCGCCTATGCCCGCGCTGCTGGATTCTCGATTGATTTTGCTGTTGGTGATTTTGATTCGATCCCACCGAAGCTTCTTCAGGAACTAGAGAGCGCAGGCGTTCGGGTTGAACGTCATTCTGTCGCGAAGGATGCCACTGATCTAGAACTTGCCATCGATGTCGCGATTCGCGAGGGGGCCGACGTTGTAACGGTTGTGGGCGGCCACGGCGGTCGCGTTGATCAGTCGTTTGCAAACGCGTTCGTTATCGCTTCTCCGGCATACGCACATATTTCTATGCACGCCATTCTCGACTCTGCACTGGTTTCGGTCGTACATGGCGGGGGAGGCGTG
>JAEMTX010000041.1 GCA_016462055.1 Acidimicrobiia bacterium
CCTCGACAGCACGGGCGATGTCTTCCTCGACCATCGTGTCGCATACGACCCACGAAACCGACAGTTCTTCCGCCGCGAGTAACGCGACCACCGAAGCCATGCGCTCTTCACCTCTAGCAGCAATCGTGACTCGGCAACCATCAGCAGCGAGTAGCCGCGTCGTCGCCAGGCCAATTCCACTACTGCCGCCCACTACGACTGCGCGAGTCCCCGCAAGAGTTGATCCCGTCGTCATGTGTCGTTTCTAGCAGTCTCGTCATGGCTGCGGCGGTGCCACTGAAGCCCACCGACTACCGTTCCACCGATACCGGGGGGCCACATGACAAATGCTGTCGATCCACTTCTTGCACAAGCAAGCGAACTCACAGGCGGACTCGCCAATTTCGGCGACGATTCATTTAGCGATGGGCTCGAAGTCTTTCTCGATTCCGGCGCCAACGAGGGTCAACTCACAGAGATTGGCAAGGCTGCTCTCGAGGGAATGGCACTCAGCAATCTGGTGAACCGCCTGAATGTTGTGGAGTGGCATCGCACCCACCCCGAATTAGCGACTTCGAATATCGACTCGCCGATCTTCCTCATCGGGTTGCCCCGCACAGGAACAACAGCGCTCAGTCATCTCCTCTCCGTCGACCCCGCCAATCGCTCCTTGCTCGGTTGGGAAATCAGCCAGTCGGTGCCGCCCCCGACCACTGCCACCTATCGCACTGACCCAAGGTTCATCGCGGCCATGGAAGCGCCCGACATGCTCGGCATGATTAATCCCGAGTTCAAAGCGATCCACCATGATCCCCCCGACATGCCCCTCGAATGCGCAACCGTTCTTGGTCAGCACTTTTCAAGTCTTCATCTCTCCACCACGTTCAATCTGCCGTCGTACATGGACTGGATCAGAACCAACGATCACACTCAGGCCTACGAGTGGCATCGCACCGTTCTACAGGTCTTGCAATCGCAATGTCCGGGGCAGTGGCAATTGAAGTCACCTGTACATCTCATCGACCCGTCAGCGATCGCCACCGTCTATCCCGATGCACGATTTGTGCTGACACATCGAGATCCAGTGAACGTCATCGCCTCTGTTTGCAGCCTCGTGCGTTCTCTTGCGGGGACATTCACCGACACTGATTGGCAGGACTACATCCGAGAAACATGGCCCGAGGTCGTTGGCAGCCTCTTAGACAACCAGAACGCCTTCCGAGATTCACAGATTGCTGCGGGCCGCGGCGACTCGTTCGTTGATATCGCTTACAGCGACTTCGTAGGCGATCCCATAACGACAATCGCATCGCTCTACGAACAACTCGGCGAGAATTTCTCTGCTGAAGCAGAGTCAGCGATGCGGGCTCACAGCGCCGAGCATAAGAAGGATCGTTTCGGATCGCATTCCTATTCGTTAGAAGAATGGGGACTTGACCGCGGAGCACTGACAGAGCGCGTGCAGCCCTACCTCACCCGTTATGCCGAATACCTGGAGTAGCTATGTCTGAGTTTGAACGACTTCTTGATGAGAACGACACAGTTGGTCTTGCATCGCTCGTCGCGGCAGGTGAAGTGAGCAGTGTTGAACTCGTTGAAGCATCGATCTCGCGAATCGAAACACGCAATCCCACCCTCAATGCCGTCGTTGCGAAGCGGTATGACGAAGCTCGCGCAGAAGCAGCCCGTGTCACATCAAGGTCACCCATTGCTGGTGTTCCATTCCTCGTGAAGGACCTCAATTGTGATGTCGCTGGACTTCCATCGACAAAGGGAAGTCGGTTATTCGCCGATGTCATTGCTACGAACGACAGCGAGCTGACGAAGCGATTCAAAGCCGCCGGGCTTCTGATTCTGGGAAACACGAATACACCCGAAATGGGCAAAGCACCCGTCACCGAATCGGTGCTATTCGGACCGGCTCATAATCCGTGGCGAACCACCCATTCCACGGGCGGCTCATCGGGCGGCTCGGCCGCGGCCGTCATCGGCGGCATGGTCACTGCTGGCCACGCCAACGACGGCGGTGGATCAATTCGAATTCCCGCTTCCGAGTGCGGCTTGTTCGGACTCAAACCCAGTCGCGGTCGCACGCCGACCTGGCCCGCCGGCGCAGCGTTCTCCTACCCAATGGGCATTGGCCATGCCGTCACCAGAACAGTCCGGGATAGTGCGGCCATTCTCGATGCGATCTCAGGACCACTCGCCGGAGACCCCTACCCGTCCCCGCCTGTGCCAGAGGCAGGATCATTTCTTGCTGCCCTCGAGCAAGAAACTCCAATCCTGCGCATCGGCTTCAGCACCATCTCGCCAAACGGAAACGAGATCCATCCCGCAGCGGTCGAAGCAATCCTTCGAACCGCACGGATGCTCGAATCGCTCGGACACGAAGTCACCGAAGGTTCGCCGACTTGGGACTACGCGATGCCGGCAAATTCTCTCGCAATGGTCATGGGCGCTGCGGGAGCAAAAACTGTTGAAGACCGACTCACTGAACTTGGTCGCGAGATCCGGGATGACGACATCGAACCGTTTACGCGTTTTCTCCACGATCGGATGCTTGCAGTAAGTCCACTCCGTCTTGTTGAAGCACTCCAGCAAATCGAAATTGTCAGTCGCGATGTTGCTCGTTTTTACGAAATCCACGATGTCTGGCTTACGTCCACGCTCCCGGTCCCGGTTCCTCAACTTGGCGTGATCGATACGACCAATGTTGATTCGATGTTTGCCCACGCCGGCCGATTCTCAGAACTCACTGCCGTGTTCAACGTCACCGGCCAGCCCGCGGCGTCGATCCCCGCCGGATTCGACGCCAACGGTCTTCCCGTTGGTGTGCAAATCGTTGGTCGTCATTGCTCGGAAGCGATACTCCTGCAACTTGCCGCTCAAATAGAGCGCGAATCGCCATGGCCAACAATTGCTCCGTGGCCGCCACCAAGCGAGCGTTAACAATTACGCGGAAGCCAGATTCACGATTCCCGTGATAGAACCGGTGCCATGTCCGGGGGGAATACAGATCTAAAGAATGCCGACCTTGTCATTCCAAAAATTCCAGCAACGGCGTGGGCTGTGCTTGGAATCCTCAGTTTTGGCCGTGAACTCACCGGCTACGACATCAAAAATTGGTCCGATGCCATCCTCCATTTCTTCTACTGGAGTCCGGCAACGAGCCAGATTTATACCGAACTGCACCGTCTTGAAGAACTAGGACTTGCCACTAGTCGAACAATTGCTCGTGACGACGTTCGCGAAAAAACCGTCTACGCAATCACCGAAAACGGAGTCACTGCCCTTCAGAATTGGCAGGCAGACGTCAACGCTGAAGCCCCCGTGCTCAAACATGGAGTGCTCCTGCGGGTTTGGCTGGGGCATCTCGCGGAACCCGATCGACTTCGCGAACAGATCCTCGATCACCGCTTTCGCCTCATGGAAGAGTTAGATGCAGCGAAAGACTCAAGTGCCTAAGCCGACGCCCAGCCCGACTGGGTCTATCCGGCGCTTGTCGCAACGTGGGCGGTTCGGCGAATCGAAAGTGAAATCGAACTCACCGATGCAATGCTTATCGACCTTGAACGACTCGCCCAGACACGCTGAATTCAACAACAAAAAGGACAACCATGAGCCCCACTTCTGCAGTCATCGTTACCGGCGGCGCGTCAGGAATCGGCCGAGCATCAGCTGAAGCCATCGCCGCACAAGGCCGAGCGGTCGCGGTCTGGGATCTCAACGCAGATGGCGCGCTTGCTGCCGCGCGCGAGATCGCCAATGTTCACGGTGTTGCCACCTTCGGACTTGGCATCGACGTCACGAAAACTGGTGAACTCTCCGGCGCGGTCGATGCAAGTCGCGATGTCGTCGGACCAATCGGTGGGCTCGTCCATGCCGCCGGCACTGTTCGGAGCCAGAGCATCGGCGAACTCGACGATGAGGGCTGGGATTTCGTCCTCAATGTCAATCTTCGAGCCTTCCCCATGCTCGTGCAGGCAATGTATGCAGACCTTGTCGCCGCTGAAGGCGCAGCCGTTGTCGGGATTGCATCCATTGAGGGTTGGGTCGGCAACGCCGCAATTCCCGCCTATTGCGCGTCAAAAGCAGGAATGCTTGGGGCTGTCCGATCGATGGCTGATCGACTCGGTCCCGACGGCATTCGTGTCAATGCGATCTGCCCAGGCTTCATCGAAACGGCGATGCTGGGGATCACTTTAAAGATGCCTGGAGTTCGCCAGCGTTTCGAAGAAAGTTCTGTGCTGAAACGAATCGGCCAACCATTCGAGATCGGTGAGCCAGCGGCATTCCTGCTCAGCGATAAAGCTTCGTTTATCACGGGACAATCCATCATTATTGATGGTGGCGTGCTCGCAACCGCCTAGTTCAGCGCAAAATCACAGCGGACATATGGTGACATCGCGGCGCCACACGCTCAAGCCGTCGACGACTCGATCGATGTTGTAGCAACGGTCAAGCCATTCCCCAATAGGAAACGACTGAGGCCCGTACATCGCCCAGTCCGTACCGGGACGGGCTGCATCGATAACAACAACGGGGGGATCTGCAGCGACGTCTTCGAAGAACATGTTCCAACGAGAACGGAACGGCTCCGCGGCTATGACGCTCTCACTAAGTGGATGATCTCGGCTGGCCCAATTTCCGGTGAGATACCCGTCGTGTAAAAAAATTCCTGCCGGGAGTCGACCAGCGCTGACGTAAACATCGGGAAGCGCACCCCAAACAAGAATTCGTTCATTGGCCTCAGTCGTGCTCTGCACATATCGCCCAAGTGCAGTGAAGTTCGTGAGGTCGGGACGATGAATCACGGCCAACCCCACCATCACAACAAGAAGTCCAACCGTGATCGCAGTCAGTGTTTGCCAAACACGCCGTCCCGCAACGACAAGCGCGCAGCCCGTGAGTACCGCCAACGGCGGGACCATCTGTTGGTAGTAATGACCAAAGAATCGTAAACCAATTGGGATGACGAGTGCCGAAACGACGAGCCATACGAGCACTGTCAGGTCAGCACGGAAGCGCCGCGCAACTGCGGCCCACACTCCATAGAACAGTGGGAGATGTAAGACCCCGAAAGAAAGAGTGAGAGCGGCTCCAATTGCTGTCGCTCTAGCGATTGAAACTCCACCGCTGACGTAGTCGCTGTTATCGGTCCAGACCCATCGGATCATTGTTGAGCGACCAAAGAACACAAAAATCGGGAGCACAGCCACTACGGCACCAAACACTGTCGCGACAATCGACAGACTCTTATCGTTCGCCCGCCGCACTGCCTCAAAAAGCACCACTAGTCCGACCACGATGAACGGCTGTTTGCAATTGGCGGCGAGAACAACGCATGAGCCTGCGAGCGCAAACCAAAGCACAGGGATTCGTTTCGACTCTCGAGCCACAACAACGCAAAGGACTGCGGCTGAAGCGGGTAAGAGCCCCCACAATTCGAAGTTTGCTGCCTGCGCATCCGGCGGCAGGAACAACGCTGTGCCAATAATGGCCAAGACTCCGGCAAATAGCGCGGCACGACGAGACGTCGAGAGTCGTCGAACAAGTTCAGCTACAACCAAACCATTAAGGAAGATCAACAACGCCAGAACAATCCGAACGGCGCGCATGTCGACGCTCCATTCGCGAATGAGCGCATACATCACCGGAGCAACCGGAGGCTTGCGGTCAATAACGTCGACATAGAGTCGACCGCCATTGCGGAGTACGTCGGCGGTGACAGCCAGATACGACTCGTCGCGGTCAAACATTCCGTTATAAAGAATTCCAGGTGCACGCGAAACAATGGTTGTCAGGCCGAGGACGCTCACCATCCACGCGCCCCACGACATGTGCGAGCGAACAGACTCAATGGCCTCGCTACATCGACGAGCGACCTTGGCCCGTCGCTGCTTGGTCAGATCGACTGTGGTGGTCACTGAGGTCTCCTGCACCGACCCGAGAGCGGGCCATGGACCGCCCGGGACACCAAGAGGTCGCCCTAGATGATGGCAGACACGTAGCCTCGGCGGGAATGAGCCTTGCACCCCTCAACCCAGGAACTCCAGACCCTGCATCACTTGCCGATCGCCAGGCAATCAGCGATCTCCTTCTCACCTACTGCCGTGGCATCGACCGCGTGGACCGTGAACTCGTCGCCAGTTGCTTCCACAGCGACGCCACCGACACTCACGGATCCTTTCAAGGAACAATCGGCGAATTCATCGACTGGGCCTTCGGCCTTTTAACCAAGTACGACGCCACCATGCATATGGTCGCAAACCACCTCGCAACTATCCACGGCGATGCCGCTGTCGCCGAAACCTACGGAATCGCCTACCACCGCTCTTCCGACCCTGAGCCGCGCCGAAATCTCACCGTTGGCTTCCGCTATCTCGACCGACTTGAACGACGTGAGAATGGGCCCTGGCGCATCGCTCGGCGTATTGCGACCACTGAATGGGTCAACGCCCCCGGCGCCGATTCTGAGTGGCCGATTCCGGCAGACTCCGCCGTAGGAAAACGAGATCACACCGATCCGCTGTATCAGTTGCTCGAAGAACTCACTCACGACTAGTCACAATGCGACGGCACCAGCCCATCGCACACCCCAGGGAGAACCATGCGCGCAGTTCGTTGTCCAGAAGGAATACCAACCGTTGTCGATGTTCCTGAGCCGACAGGCGACGGAGTTCTTGTCACGGTGGCGTCGGCCGGAATTTGTGGTTCCGACCTTCATCTCTTGAGCTTCAGCCTTCCTGCCACGTTTGGACACGAGTTCGCCGGCACTCTCGCCGACGGCACCCCTGTCGCCGTTGAACCGATTGATCCCTGCCACGTGTGCGATGCCTGCATCGACGGAAACACGCAACTCTGCGTCCGCGGACCATCGATGGCATTCGGCGTTGGCCGCGATGGAGGAATGGCCGAGAAGGTTCTCGTTCCCACATCATCGATCGCACGACTTCCCGTCGGAGTCGAAGCATCGAACGGTTGCTTGGTTGAGCCTCTTGCCGTTGCCGTCCATGGTGTCCGGCGCGGAAATATTCGTGGCAGCCACCGGGTCGCCGTCATTGGTGGCGGAACAATCGGACAAACCGCGCTCGTCGTTGCTCAGCAAACAGGTGCAAAGGTCGACCTCTCCGCCCGTCACGAACGTCAGATCGAAGCCGCCACTCGCCTTGGGGCTGGTTCGCTTGACGGAAACGGATACGACGTCGTCATCGAAGCGGCAGGAACTGCATCGGCACTCGCAGAGGCCGCTGACCGCTGCCGGCCCGGCGGCACCATCGTTTTGTTAGGCAGTTACTGGGACGGAACCGTCGAGATGCCAGGCATGGCCATAGGCATGAAAGAGCTCACACTCGTTCCTGCAGTTATGTACGGCCGCAGCGGGCCCTCACGCGATGTCGACGTGGCCGCCACGATCCTTGCCCAGCGACCCGAACTTTCCGACATCATCGTCACGCATCGATTCCCACTCGACGCAGCCGCAGAAGCATTCGTCGTTGCTGCCGATCGCTCTGCTGGCGCCATCAAGGTCGTACTCGAACCCTGACGACACTTGTCGTCGTTACTTGTTTGCCTCACGAACGACCGCCATCAATTCGGTGATGGACGGATTCACGAGAATTTCTTCACCAACCAACACGCTCGGAACAGTTTCGCTACCGATACGTTGATTCAAAAGCGCGCGCGCTTCATCGTCTTCCCAGATATTGCGCAATTCAACTTCGAGCCCATGTTTTTCGATGCCCGAGAACAACATGCGACAAAACGGACAATGAGGTCGCCAGAGAACAACCGGAATGATCGGGTCGGCCACGGTGCACTCAGTCGAACGAAAGAGGATCGCGTAGCGAACGCTTGAGTTCGGCGAAACCTGGCGTGCGCGCAAGGGTCTGCACTGCGTCCCACAACTCAAGTGCTGCAGCGCCGCGAGGAATCGAAGAAATCACAGGACCGAACAACGAGGCCTCACGATCGGTACCTGGCGCAAACGTGAGGATCGGCGTGCCGACGTCGCGACCAGTGCGGCTGAGTGAGAGTTCGGTTTCTTCGCGAAGGAGTACGTCCCACGACTCGTCATCGGCAGCAGTAGCAAGTGACGCATCAAGCCCAGCAGCAGCGACAACCTCGGCAATGAGATTCTCGGGGATTGGTTCGCCACCAAACACGGCCACAGAAACGCCGTCGTGATGCATGCGTTCACCGGCAGCGTTGTACAGAGCAGCTACCGCGTCATTGCCACCTTCAGCACGTGCCGCAGCGGCTACGCGCAGCAGACGGCGCCCAAGCCCATGCAACGACGGATAGGCCGGCGGAAACTTTGAGTAATCAGTATCTTCGTTGACGATCGCCAATGCGATGAACTTCCATTCGATCGAAACGTCAAGTTGTTGCGCGACCTCAACCACCCAACGGCTGGTAACCCAGGCAAATGGGCATATGGGATCGAAAAAGAATTCAAGATCAGGAGAAGAAGCCATAACGACACGATAGGTCGGCATTCGCTATTTCGTCAGACCAATATTTTTAAAATGCCGACTCGATCACTGTCACTTCCCTGCCAACCACACCCGCCACGTCGAAGCGCAGCGACCCAGCAACCACACCACGGGCGTTGAGCCACATCAGTGACAGCTTTCGTAATCGTGCTTGTTTCGCGGGAGTCACTGCTGCAGCCGGTGAACCGTAAGCGTCGCTTGAACGAGTCTTGACCTCACAGAACACCACCAACCGACCACGCACCAGCACGAGATCTATTTCACCCTCACGGCAACGCCAGTTGCGATCAACAACGACGTAGTCGCGTTGCTCGTACCACCGTGCGGCCAGATTTTCGCCGTAGGACCCGAGAGCCCGACGACCGGCGGTCAACCGCGTCGAGCCTTCATGGGAGTCGCAGCTCTTCGCGTGGCAACTCTTCGATGTTGACGTCTTTGAATGTGACCACTCGGACGTGAGAAACGAATCGGTTCTGCCTGTACATGTCCCAAACCCACGCGTCACGAAGTTCAATCTCAACCCGAGAGCGGCCGTTTTCATTCACAACGCTCTGATTGACCTCGTTGGCCAAATAGAACCGCCGCTCGGTTTCGACAACGAACCGGAACATGGGACAGACATCTTTGTACTCGCGATAAAGCTGCAATTCGACGTCGGACTCGTACTCTTCGAGATCCTCAGCACTCATGAGCAACTCCCACCGAAAGAAATGCGACCAGCGTTGGTCACGGCTGACAAATGGTCAGCGCGAGGCGCGCCACTCAGTCGCGCTTCTCCTTGATCTTGGCAGCCTTGCCGACGCGATCACGCAGGTAATAGAGCTTGGCTCGACGAACATCGCCTCGGCTCACAACTTCGATCTTGGCCAAGATCGGGGAATGGATCGGGAAGGTGCGCTCGACGCCAACACCGAAACTCACCTTGCGGACGGTGAAGGTCTCATGGATCCCACCGCCCTGACGGCGGATAACGGCGCCCTGAAAGAGCTGCACGCGCTCGCGGGTTCCTTCGACTACTCGGACGTGGACTTTGAGCGTGTCGCCGGGGCCGAACTGAGGCACGTCGTCGCGGAGGCTCTGGGCGTCGATGAGGTCGATGGCGTTCATTGAAGTGTCCTGGCTGCGATGCCCACCCGAAGGTGGGTCAAGAAGTGAATTCGGGACCGGGATAGGTGGCCCGAAGGAACGGCCATGCTAGGCGGAGTGCTCCCCGAACGGCAAAGCGCCGAACGGCCCTTACTCAGGCCTGCAGATCGGGATCGGACAACAAGGCTTGTTCATCTTCGGAAAGCCCCCCACGGGCCTCGATCAGGTCGGGTCGTGAGGACAGCGTCCGCTCGAGGGCCCGGGCCCGACGCCATCGGGCGATTCGGCCGTGATCGCCAGAGCGCAGGACCTCAGGAACGTCCATCCTCCGAAATTCCGCCGGCTTGGTGAACTGCGGATATTCGAGCAGGCCGTCGCTGAAGGACTCATCGCCCGCTGAAGCGGAATTGCCCATCACCCCAGGCACCAGCCGTCCTACGGCCTCTAGGACCACCATGGAGGCCACCTCGCCGCCACCGAGGACGTAGTCGCCAATCGAAAGTTCCCCATCGCAGAGATCTGTCCGAACTCGATCGTCAACGCCTTCGTAACGACCGCACAAAAGCGAGAACCCACCGGAGTTCGCTAATTCCTGCGCCATGGCCTGATCGAGACGACGTCCACCGGGTCCGAGCAAGAACAGTGGTCGAGGCGGATCGGCAGCTTCGACAGAGGCATAAATCGGTTCGGGACGAAGCACCATGCCTGCTCCCCCACCAAATGGTGAGTCATCGACTGTGCGATGAACATCGGTGGTGTGCTCGCGCAAATCGTGAACGCGGACATCGAGCAGACCCTTCGCCGTCGCGCGGCCCAGAAGACTTTGCCCCGCAAATCCCAACACCATGTCAGGGAAGATCGTGAAGACGTCGATTCGCACGGTTGCTTACTCCTCGTCGAGAAGTTCGAAGAGACCATCGGGAACATCGACGACAAGGCGACCTTGCTCGTCGCGTCCTTCAAGAAAGCGCAACGGGACCAGTGCCCCCGTGTCGAGAACAAGCAGATCGCTAGCCGGGTTGTCTTGCACTGCTTGCACAACGCCGCGATCGGTGCCGTCGGACTCTACGACAGGAGACCCGATGAGTTCATGCACCCACAACGCGTCGGGATCGTCATTTTCCAAAACTTCGGCCGAAAGTACAAGGCCAGAAATCGCTTCGGCCCCTTCTCTTCCGAACACACCTTCGAAGGTCACGATCCAACGATGCTGATGTGGACGTGATGCGGTGATCAGAAATTCACGATCGCCAGAAAACAGACGCGTGCCGGGAGAAACGCGACCCTTCTCGGTCGTAGTGAGAGCAACGACGACATCGCCGCGCACTCCATGCGGTTTGTCGATTCGGCCGACCTCGAGGAGGTTCACCGGATCAGTCGAGGAACTCGACCTCGACATCGCCACCGTCACGGGCAGCGGCGGCGCGCACGACGGTGCGGATCGACTGCGCAACGCGACCGCGCTTGCCGATGACGCGACCCATGTCGCCAGGACCAACGCGCACGTTGAGTACAGACTTACGGCCGCGAGAGTCGAGTTCAATTTCGACGGCGGAAGGATCCTCGACGAGTTGCTGAACGACGTAGGTCAACACAGCCTTGGCTGTGGTGTAGTCGGGGGTTTCTTCCGACGCGTCGACGGTTTCGGCGACTTCGCTCACGATGCTGCGCCGGTGAACTGCTCCCAAGCGCCAGAGATCTTCAGAAGCTTCTCGACAACTTCAGTGGGCTGCGCGCCCTTCTGAAGCCAAGCAACGGCCTTATCATTGTCGATGGTGATCTCAGATGGCTCGGTACGAGGGTTGTAGTGACCCACGATTTCGATAAAACGGCCATTGCGCGGCGAGCGCGCATCGGCGGCAACGACGCGGTACGTCGGCTGCTTGGTCTTTCCCATCCGCATGAGGCGGAGCTTCACCACGAGGTTTCTCTCTTCTGCTGGTCGTGCAAGAACGGAACTGCGAACGTTTTCGGCCGAACCCATCGGGACGGCTGAGCGGCCTTCAATCGTGGCCCGCAATGCCGTCGCGGGCAAGTTGAGAACTCAGCCGAGGCCGGAGGGGCCACTTTCGGGACCACCGGGAAGGCCGGGAAGGCGCAATCCGCCGCCCGGTTTAGCCCCGCCTAAATCGGCTTCAAAATTGGGCAATCGCAGAGGGGCCTTGCCCTTCGGGGCGACTCGACCGGCCCCAGTGGAGCGGCCACCCGGCCCCTTCGCTTTGCCTTTGGCGACTTTGCGCCGTGACTTGGTGAGCCGCTTGGTTCCGGCCCCACCCATGCGCTTCATCATCTTCGACATCTCTTTGAACTGTTTGATGAGCTCGCCCACCCTCGCTGGTTCCGTACCCGAACCAGTCGCGATTCGCACTCGTCGGGACTGATCGATGAGATCGGGATCGACCCGTTCGGCCGGGGTCATGGAGCGAATGATGGCTTCGACTCGCGCAATTTCACGGTCGTCGATCTGTGCGTTCTTCACTTCTTTGGGG
>JAEMTX010000042.1 GCA_016462055.1 Acidimicrobiia bacterium
CCACAACGTCTCCGTCGGAGAGGTTCGTTTCGGTTGATTGTGCGGCGGCCTCAGCGATGACCGATGCGAGGTCGTCTCCGGCCACGATTTCGCCAATGCCTTCGATACCGAAAATCTCCATGCGGCTCATGAGTTTGCTCCAGCGAGAACAGCGAGCGCGAGTGATTCGGAAACGCCGGTCTTACTCATGACAGTTTCTGTCACGACGCACCGCAATCCGAGATTTTCAATGGCATGCTTTTGGTCCGAATCTTCGGTATCAATGATGAGTGTGCTGACAAAATCTTTGTAGAGCGCAGCGATGCCGAGGACAGACGCGTCGTGGCCAAGTTCAGACATCATTCGATCAGCAGGCCCTTTGAGTGCGGCGCCCGCAATGATTGGAGAGACGGCGGTAACCACGCTGCGGCGGTTGACGAGTGCATCTCGTATTCTGGGAATAGCGAGTACGGGTGCAATCGACACGATCGGATTCGAGGGTGCGATAACGATGAGGTCGGCATGGTTGATTGCATCAATCACGCCTGGTCCTGGCTGACAAGACTCCGCGCCGTCAAACCGCACAGCAGAGACCGGAACGGAATGGTGTCGTTGAACGAAGTACTCCTGAAAACTGATCTCGCTGCCTGCCGCGAGGCTCTTGAAGTGGTCGTTCGATGGATCATCAGCAGCCAACGTGACCATTGTTCGAAGACGGTCGCATGTTGCGGGAAGCACGTTGAGCCCAAGGCCCCAGGCGGAAATAATTTCAGCAGTGACCGTCGTGAGATCGGCTCCTTCGGAAATCCTCTGTGTTCGGTAAAGGTGAGTTCCGAGATCGCGGTCGCCGAGGCCGAACCAACTGATACCGCCGTACTTTTCAAGCATTGATCGTGCTTGCCAGGATTCATTGCCGAGTCCCCATCCGGTTTCGGGGTTTATCGCATCGGCCAACGTGTAGGTGACGGTGTCGAGATCGGGAGAAATATGAAGTCCATGAAGTTCAAGATCATCGCCAACATTGACGATCGCGGTGACCTCGGAAGCGTTGACAACCTGCAGCAGTGCCCGCAACATGCGAGCAGCGCCAACGCCACCGGCGATGACGGTAATCACGGCAGTCAGGCGTTATCGCGCTGTTGGCGAGCGAGGTTTTCGAGATCAGCGTCAACCATCATGTGAACGAGTTCCGCAAAGGACGTTTTTGCCGTCCAATCGAGGACCTTGCGTGCCCGTGTTGCATCTCCGACAAGGAGTTCAACTTCGGCTGGTCGGAAGAAGCGCTCATCGATGACGACGTGATCTTCCCAATTAAGGCCCACTCGACCAAAAGCCAGTTCGCAGAATTCGCGCACGGAGTGGGTTTCATCGGTTGAAACGACGAAGTCGCTTGGTTCGTCTTGCTGGAGCATGCGCCACATGGCATCGACGTAGTCCCCAGCGAATCCCCAGTCACGCTGAGCATCGAGATTGCCGAGACGAATCTCGGTATCGAGCCCGAGTTTGATTCGAGCGACACCGTTGGCGATTTTTCGAGTGACGAACTCGAGACCGCGGCGAGGGCTTTCGTGATTGAAAAGAATGCCTGAACTCGCGTGCATTCCATAACTCTCGCGATAATTCACCGTGATCCAGTGTCCGTAGAGTTTCGCTACGCCGTAGGGGCTGCGCGGATAGAACGGTGTCGATTCCTTTTGCGGGACTTCAACAACCTTTCCGAACATCTCAGATGAACTCGCTTGATAGAACCGCACTTCGTGGTCGGCGAGTCGAATGGCATCGAGGAGCCGAGTGACGCCGAGTGCAGTCGTTTCTCCTGTGAGCACAGGTTGGCTAAATGAGGTCTGCACAAAAGATTGTGCGGCCAAGTTGTAGACCTCGTCCGGGCGATGATTACGCAGGATGTGAATCATCGAGACTTCATCGAGGAGATCGCCGGGGACGAGTTCGACATCGTCCTGCAAATGGCCGATGCGTTCGAAGTTCAGCGTGGAACTTCGGCGAACCATGCCAATGACTTCGTAACCCTTGGCGAGGAGCAGTTCGGCGAGATAGGAGCCGTCCTGCCCGGTGATTCCAGTGATGAGTGCTCGTTTGGTCATTTTGGGATTCCGCTCGGGGGGTGAGGGCTTCGCCCGTGGTTAGGAGATTCTACGGCTCTGAGGCTCAACCGAAATGGACGGAACCCGTTCGCAGTCATTTCCCGTTTGCCATGGCACGTTGCTCATCGAGAATGTCTTGCAGTGTCGAGTCGAGCGAAATTTCGGGGGACCATCCGGTAGCGGTGTGCACTCGGCTTGGATCACCGCGCAGGATCGGGGTTTCAACGGGTCGTTGCAGATCGGGGTTGGTCTGAAGCGACATCGGCGATGCTGCAAGACTCGCGAGCCGCTCAGCTAGGTCGCCAATGGTGAGGTCTTTCCCAGAACAAACGTTGTAGGCCTCGCCAGGTACGCCCTTAAGCATGAGGAGCCGGTAGGCGCGCACAACATCACGAACATCGGTGAGATCTCGTCGGGGAGTGAGATTGCCTACTGGGATCGCCGTGAGCCCGTCTCGTTCGTTGAGCGCAATCCGCTCCGCGATTGCTGGGGCGACAAATTTTGTCGTTTGCCCTGGGCCGAGGTGATTGAACGCACGGACTCGGATTGTTTCGAGTCCGTGTCCCAGCCATGCCTGCAAAGCGAGCTGATCAGCAGCGACTTTGCTGGCGGCATATGGAGTGACGGGGCGAAATGGTGTGGATTCATCGATCGGAAGTTCTTCGGGAGTGACACGTCCGTACACATCGGCACTACTGACAGCGAGTACGCGAGGGGATCCATTATCGATACACGCGCGCAAGATGTTGAGTGTTCCTTCGCCATTGACTCGGAATGCGTCGAGCGGAAACTCCCACGACGCGCCAACATCACTCCAGCCTCCGAGGTGGTACACGACATCCGGTTGGATGTCGGCCACGAGTAAATTGATGGCAACGGGGTCAAGCAGGTCTGGCCCATCGGCGAGATCAACGCCGATCACGGTGTCACCCTCGCTAAGGAGGTGAGCGCACAGGTGTTTCCCAACGAATCCTGCCGCACCCGTTACAAGAGCCCTCATGGGTTCACCTTAGGCCCGGGCCGCGCAGGCAAGTTCGAACAGAGCAACGAGTTCATCAGTGGATCGATCCCACGAGAAGTGTTTGAGCCGTCTATCTCCTGCCGCCACCAACGAGCGTGCAACATCCGGATCATCGAGAACAGTTTCGATTGCCGCCACCAATGTGTCGATGTCGCCAGGCTCGGCCCATTGGGCCGCAGTGGAGAGAACTTCAGGGAGAGAACCGGTTCGGGTGGCGACGACGGGGACGCCGGCCGCCATCGCTTCGAGTGGTGGGATGCCGAATCCTTCGAGCAACGAGGGATAGACGAATGCTTTGGTGCCAGCGAGGAGATCGTCGCGGTCAGCGTCGGTAAGCCAACCGGTTCGCCGAATTCGAGAGCGATACGGCGATGCATTAATGACATCGCTAACAGCGTCGACGCCCCAGCCGTCGGGGCCAGCGATGACGAGGTGCAGGTTTGGTCGTCGAGGAGCGATCACATTGAACGCGCGTACAAGTGACGGAATGTCCTTGCGCGGTTCGATGGTGCCAAGAGAAAGTAAATATTCATCGATGCCTGCGAAAACTCGACCGCGCTCGGCGCGCTTGCGTCTCGTCGCGTCGTCGATTTGTTCCGGTCCTCCGAGGTGAATCGCTCGAACGCGGTGGGGATCGACCTGAAGTGTCTCGATCACGTCATCAGCGACTGCCTGAGATGGGGTATTGATCCAGGCGCCATCGAGAATCTCACGACGCAAGAGCGATGGCATCTGTTGGACATCTTGGGTGCACATTTCTGGAAAATGCACTGCGGTGAGGTCATGGACCATGACGACGCGAGCAGCATTCTTGGCCGGAGGCACGACGTAGTTCGGACCCCAGACAAGATCGATGTCACCGGTCCACCACTCGATCGGTGGCCATGGACCGCGACGCCACAGTGAGCGGAGTGGTCGAGCGACCATCGGCCGACGGTGTGCCTCGACGCCGGGCGGGAGCTCGTCAAGCATTGGCCCGGCCCCGCGCCGAGAGACAGCGAACGCGGAAATCTCAAAGTTGGGTCGAGTAAGTCGGTGGAGGTAGGTGCGCGTGACGCCGCCGATTCCGGTGCGGTGGCCGATAAGTGAGGTGGCGTCGACTGCGATGCGCACGTTAGCGGTGTCCGAATTTTGCCTTGAGGGTGGCGACGGCATCGGTCATCCACTTTTCACATCCAGCCGAGGACGGGGACGAAGCCCCGGTCGAGCGTTCCCACTCTCGTCGTTGGACCTGAAAACGCTGGAACCCAAGTATTCCAAGCCCTACGCCGACGCTCAACGCCTCGAAGGCGGCTCGTCGAAGCGGGTCTACTCGTTCATTTTCCACACCGGTCAGCGTAGACGGGGGTCAGCGGGATCAGAGAGTGGGACGACTAACCTCAGTTACCGTCGTGACTGTTCCAGAACCCCCCTCCGCCCCAGATCACGGGCCGGTCCCGAGTCCGGACCTTCCCGATGTGGGTTCGGCCGGTCCTGCAGCCGACGATGGTTCCGAATCGATCTTCGACGAGTTATTCGCAACCTTAAGTGCGAGCTCGGCCGCCGAGCGGGAGAGGAACTCACCGATCGCATCGTATGAGGCACTCTTCGAGGCCGATGAACCCGAAGGTCCTGCGCCTGCAGTCGTTGCGGTCCTCGTCGCCCATGATCCTGGAGAATGGTTCGAGGAAACGCTGGTCAGCCTCCGCGCACAGGATTACGCCGCTCTTTCAGTCCTTGTCATAGATGCAGCAAGCGCCGACGGCAGTGCCCTTCGTGATCGGGTCGGCGCCGTCTTACCTGATGCGCACCTTCGTCGGCTCGAGGAAAACAGTGGCTTTGGCCCGGCAGCGAATGAGGCCCTTCGATCGGTGCAGGGGGCTTCGTTCTATCTGTTCTGTCACGACGACATCAGGCTTGAGCCCGACGCTGTGCGGATTCTCGTTGAAGAAGCATTCCGTTCGAACGCAGGAATCGTGGGACCAAAACTCGTCGACTGGAGTGACCCTCGTCGGTTGTTATCGGTAGGCATGGGCGCTGACCGATTTGGTCATTCCGCTCCGTATGTCGAACTAGGTGATCTTGATCAAGAGCAGCACGATTCGGTGCGTGACGTTTTCTTTATCCCTGGGGCGGTCACGCTGGTTCGTGCCGACCTTTTCGAAGCTCTTGGTGGTTACGACCCTGCGATCACCTTTCATGGCGAAGATCTCGAACTTTGTTGGAGAGCCCATGTCGCTGGGGCCCGGGTGATTGTTGCTCCCGGTGCCCGTGTTGCTCACTTAGAAGCTCTCGGAATTCGACGTCCATCTGACGATCGACGTCGACTGCAGGCTCGCCATCGACTGCGGGCCATGCGTAACTCAGATTCGCGTGGCACTCGATTGCGAGCCACGCCTGAAGCGTTCGCCCTTTCACTCATGGAGATTTTGCAAGCGGTTGTGCTTGGCCATTTCCGTCGAGCGAGAGATATGTGGTCTGCCTGGACATGGAATTCGCGCAATTCCTCAAGCGCACGTGATCGGCGAAGGTCACTCGATGTAGTCCGGCGCGTTCCAGATAGTGAAGTCCACGCGTTCCAGTCCCGCGGCAGCGCTCGCCTCACCGGTTTTATGCGTCATCGGATTGCGCGCTCTGAGGCTGCCGCTGGTGGTCGAGAGTTGATGTCGAACTTGCGAGATGCTCGTTCGGCAACCCCGTTTGTTGTTTGGGCATTGATGTTTGTGTTCCTGGTCGCCGGCGGGCGAGAACTGATTCTCCATGGCGTTCCTGCAGTTGGAGACTTCGTTCGCCTGCTTTCGCCGAGTCAGATGCTTGAACGCTGGGCCAGCGGTTACCAATCTGTGGGACTCGGCTCAAGCGCTCCCGCCCCAACGGGTTTCGGAGTCCTTGGTGCCCTTGGCTACCTCTTCTTGGGAGCAGTTGGATTCCTGCGCGGTGTCCTCATTCTCGGCCTTTGGCCTTTAGGTGTCCTCGGAATGTGGCGGCTCAGCCGACCGGTGACATCACAACGAGCGCGACTCCTTAGCGCTGTCGTTTATCTCATCGTTCCTGTTGCTGCTAACGCCATGGCGCAGGGCAGTTGGGGAACTCTGGCGCTCTATGCACTACTTCCGTGGGTTGTTGCTCAACTTGCTGCAGCAAGCGAACTCGCGCCTTTCGGTCGCATCGGCGATGAAGCAGGGCCGGGGGTTCGTCATCGTCCACTCGGGCATCGTCTCATCCTCATAGGCCTAATTGTTGCGTTGGGAGCGATCATCGATCCGGCGATCATTGTTGTTGTCGCCGGCGTGGCGTTTGCGTTTGCCCTTGGTGGCTGGGTCGCTGGTCAATTTGCAGGAAGCGGCCGAATCATTTTCGTCGGCGTCGGCGGTTCCGTCTTTGCCCTCATTCTGCATTTGCCATGGAGCCTTGGCTTCTTAGACGGATGGAACGCGATCGTTGGGGTGTCTTCGAACGGTGGATTTTCGTTGCGACTCGGCAATGTCTTGCGCTTCGGGACTGGACCATTCGGAGGGGGAGTCGTCGGTTGGTTCCTTCTTGTCACTGCGCTATTGCCATTGTTGATCGGTCGCCGTTGGCGACTTACGTGGGCAGTTCGCGGATGGGTGCTCGCGATTGTTGGATTCGGGCTGGCGTGGGCCTTCGGTCAAGGCTGGTTGACCTCGGTTCTGCCCGCCCCATCGTTGCTGTTAGTCCCATCCGCGATCGGTATTGCTCTCGCTGCCGGTCTCGGGATGGCTGCGTTCGAGATTGACCTTCCCGACTATCACTTCGGCTGGCGACAGATCGTTTCGCTCTTCGCTGCGTTGGCGTTTGTCGGCGCACTCGGGCCCGCATTGCTTTCATCTTTCTCCGGTCGCTGGGATCTCCCGCGCGGCGATTTCAATCGCTCTCTTTCATTCCTTGGTGATGGAACGACTGATGGCTCATATCGGGTTCTTTGGCTCGGAGATGCGTCAGCGCTTCCACTCGAAGGCTGGAATCTTGATGCTCCGGCAGTCGACAACCTTGGACCCAACCGAACACTTGCGTTTGCGACAACTATCGCCGGAACGCCGACAATCGCCGAACAATGGTCAGGCTCCGATTCTGGGGCGACAAGCAATCTTGAGCGCGCATTGCAAACGGCCTCGAATGGAGGAACCGCTCGGCTTGGGGCGCTGTTGTCGCCGATGGCTGTCCGCTACGTGGTCGTTACCGTTGCGCCTGCTCCAGACCCATATGCGCGTTCACGTGCTTCCGTTCCTACCGACTTACTTTCGGTGCTCGATGCGCAACTAGACCTTGCGTCAATCACGGTGAACCCAGGGGTTCGTGTGTACCGAAACGCAGCCTGGGCGCCTGGAGTTGGGCTTCTACCGAGTGGTTCGAAGCTTCCAGATGGCGGATCTTCTCTTGTTGATCGAACTGATCCTGCGCTCCAAAAATTGACGGCGGTCCTGACCGACTCGGCTTCCTACGCCGAAGCAAAGGGCGATCTTCCAGGACCGGGTGAGGTCTACGTCGCTTCCGCAGGTGACAACTGGTCGCTCAAGGTGGACGGGAAATCGCTCGAGCGCTCGTCAGCGTTTGGATGGTCAAACTTATTCACTGCCGATAGCGGGGGAGCCGCCACGCTTTCGTTCCAGACGCCGGTGACTCGTTGGTTACTTCTCCTCGGACAGGCATTTTTGTGGATCCTTGTCATCGTCTATCTGCTGCGGGTCCGCGTTCGAGAAGATGAGCGCACAGATCTTCTGATGCTTGAAGATATTCAGGCGACTTATGAGGCGCTCGAGCAGTTCGTCAAGGAACCCAGGGGGCCCGAAGGTCCAGATGCGCTCGACCGAATTCTTATCGATACTGGCATCATTGATATTCTCGAGGTTGTTGCTGTGCAGGATCCTTCGAATTTTGAGGGAGCCAGAGCAACCCAACCATTGGAAACGTCTGCTGCCACAGAAGACGATCAGGAAGTTTTGAATCGGCGTCGCGGACGCCGGAGGCGATCGAAGTGAAGCGCGCGTGGCGACTACCGATTCTTCTACTTCTGGCTGCGCTTTTGGCAACAGCGATTGTGGCGCAAAACAGAACCAGCACCGGAAACGGATCCAATGTGCGTCTCAACGAGATGGTTCCCACTGCGTCTGCTGACGACGCACTCAGTTCCACTTGGTACTGCGCAGCGGGAACAGCCACAGGTGTCGTAACGGGCGATGCTGGTGGTTTTGCGGAACAGACGTTGAAGATCTCAAATGCATCATCGATTGATGCGAGCGGTTCGGTGACCGCGTATACCGAAAGCGGAGTTACTGCGGTCAAGTCGGTGACAGTCGGAGCCCATGGTCAAACGACGCTCCGGGTCAGCGACATCTTGAAGGCAGATTGGGCGTCTGCGCTTGTTGAAGTTTCTGGCGGTGGAATAACCGTCACCCACGAACTTCGTGGGCCCGCCGGTAGATCAATCAGTGCATGTGCGTCGAGTCCTGGTGACAACTGGTACTTCCCTTCGGGAACGACTCGAGCCGGGACTCGCAATTTGCTGACACTTTTCAATCCTTTCCCAGGCGAAGCGACCATTGACATTTCCTTCGATACAGAAGACGGCGCACGTACCCCGCAACAACTTCAGGGGATGGTCGTTCCTGGCGGGCGGCTCGTCAAGGTCGATGTTGGCGCAATTGTCACCCTTCGAGAACGAGTTTCCACCACGGTGCGCGCCCGGATCGGTCGTGTTATTGCTGAACAGATCCAAACAGGCGAGGGCCGCACGAATACTGAGCAAGGCCTCACCGCAGTTCTCGGAGCGACAGCAGCTGCCCCGGTCTGGACGTTCCCAGTGACGACTGCCGCATCGACGTCTGCTCGCGAGATTGTGTCGTTGATGAATTTGGGAGACGCCGACACCGAGGTGCTGGTTGAGGTCCAACTCGACGATCCGAAAACAAATGGAACCGTCGAACCGTTTGCCGTTCAAGTCGCTTCGCGCCGTTCGGCACAAATCGATCTTGGGTCCGATCCTCGGATTCCGAAAACAGTTGGCCGTTGGCTGATCGTTCGGTCCTCCAGTGGAACGCCGATCGTTGCGGAGCGATCAGTCGGTGTAACACGAGGCGCTTCTGCCGGAGGATTTGCATTCACGATGGGTGTACCGGTTGTTGCGACTTCATGGCTTGGCACAGTTGCAGCAACGACTGATGCTTCTACGACGCTGATTGCTGTGGCGAACCCTTCTGCGACTCAAGCTGCGATAGTGACTATCTCGGTGCACTCAAAAGGTTCTGTCGTTGCTGTCACCGCAGCCAAATCGGTTCAAGTCGCTCCCGGGCAGCGACTTGTCCTGAATCTGGCTTCAGTGACTGTTGGCAAGACAGATGCTTCGGTCCAGGTGGAAGCTGATCGCCCCGTCGTCGTGGGTCAATGGATGACCACAACGACACCGATGGAGATACAAACAATTTCTAATTTCCCACTCTTAGGGACAGAGTCTTTACCCGTTGAGGTCTTTACCTCTGATCAAGCAGTAGCTGAATCTGTGTCCGTTCGTTCAGACGACACGGTTGTGCCTGAATCAACGACCACGACCGCAGCAGTGACAACCACCACGATCGCCGGGGCAACGACCACAGTTGTGGCTGGCGCTACAACCACCACACTCCGCTAACGATGGAACGGTTACTCATCGCCGCAGTCCTTGTTGGTCTTGCTGTGGTGGTAGCGGGCTTCCTGCAACGTAGAAAGCCAGCGCCACCAGCCGATAGCGAGTGGAATATTCCGGTGCAGCTTGATCGTCGTGACTTTCTGCGTCCTAATGCACCTTGGCTCGTCGCAGTTTTTACCTCATCAATTTGCGATGCATGTGCTGGGGTGTGGTCGAAGGCAGTGCACTTAGACGCTGGACCTGATGGACCGGTGTGCGCCCAGGAACTTGAGGCCATTGCCGATGCCGAGATTCATCGGCGCTACGGGATCGATGCTGTTCCACTCATTCTGATCGCCGATGCCGATGGAGTCGTACAGCGTCATTTTCTTGGACCAGTAACTGCCACAGATTTATGGGCTGCGGTTGCTGAGGCTCGAGAACCGGGTTCAACCCCGGGGTCATGCGAAACCCACGACTGAGTTAGTTCTCCGCCTCTGCGTCAGCCTCGATGGCGATGTCAGCGGGAGCAGAGTCCTCGATGCCCTTTGGCGAACTTGGTACCGAGGTTCCGTTGTGTGGATTGGCTGAGGTTGAGCCCGCACGGGCCAACTCAAGTAGCCGCGAAACTTCAGTGCCGTCGATGGTTTCATGTTCGAGGAGTGCACGCGCAACAAGATCCAGTCCGTTGCGATTTTCGGTCAGTACCGTGCGGCAACTTTCCTGAGCCTCACGCAAGATTCGCCCAACTTCTTCGTCGATGACTCTTGCGGTGTCATCGGAGTATTCACGCGTGTGCATGAGGTCCTCGCCGAGGAAGACCTGACCTTGCGAACCCCAGGCCATGGGGCCAACACGAATGCTCATGCCCCATTCTCGAACCATCTTGCGAGCGAGTTCGGTCGCGCCGACAAGATCGTTATTCGCTCCGGTAGACACGACATCGAAGACGAGTTGTTCTGCCATACGTCCGCCCATGCGCACGATCAGCATGTCTTGGATGTAGTCCTCTCGATAGATGTGGCGCTCTTCGATCGGCAACTGCATTGTGACCCCGAGGGCCATACCCGACGGGATGATCGTGACTTTGTGCAGTGGATCGGCAGTGGGTAAGACCGCAGCACAAACGGCATGACCGGCCTCGTGGTACGCGATGGCTTCTTTCTCAAGGTCTGAAAGCGCCATGGAATCTCGACGCTGGCCCATGAGGATTCGGTCGCGTGCTTCTTCGAAGTTGCTCCGATGAATCTCTGTCGCTCCTTCACGCACGGCGAAGAGTGCAGCTTCGTTCACGAGGTTGGCAAGGTCGGCGCCACTCATCCCGGGTGTTCCGCGAGCGACAAGATCAAGATCGACATCGGCGTCGACGCGCTTATGGCGGATATGCACATCGAGAATTTGGCGACGGTCTTCAAGTTCGGGTAGCGGAACAACAACTTGGCGGTCGAATCGACCCGGACGAAGCAGCGCGGGATCGAGAATGTCGGGGCGGTTCGTTGCCGCAATCATGACAATCCCCGTTGTGACTTCGAAGCCGTCCATTTCGGAAAGCATTTGGTTAAGTGTTTGTTCGCGTTCGTCGTGACCGCCACCTAAGCCGGCACCGCGCTTACGTCCAATCGAATCGATTTCGTCGACGAAGATGATGGCTCGGCCCATCTTTCGGGCGCTGTTGAACAAATCGCGAACGCGACTCGCGCCTACGCCGACGAACATCTCCATGAAATCAGAACCCGTGACAGACAGAAATGGCACCCCTGCCTCGCCAGCGACTGCGCGCGCGATGAGGGTCTTCCCTGTGCCTGGAGGCCCAACGAGCAGAATTCCCTTCGGGATACGCGCTCCGATTTCGGCGAATCGTTCGGGGTGTTTGAGAAAATCGATGACTTCGGTGACGTCCTGCTTGACGCCTTCGTAACCAGCGACGTCAGCGAATGTCGTTGCTGGTCGCTCTGAGGAGTAGGTCTTTGCCTTGCTCTTCCCGATGGACATGATTCCGCCCATTTGGCCCGAAGCCCGGCGTTGCATCCAAACGAAGAATCCGATGAGCAGTGCAACGGGCAGGAGCAATGGGATGAGAGTGCTCCAGATGCTTTCAGTCGGCGACGCGTATTCGACACCCTTTTGCGTAAAGAGGGCTTGGTCGGCATCGGTTGGCTTGATTGGTCCAGTTGTAGAGAACTGCGATCCGTCGTTGAGTGTTCCGGAGATATGCCCGTTTCTATTGTCGAACGTTGCCTTCTTGACCTCGTTGCTGTTGAGGTCATCGATGAACGGTCCGTAGGAAATCTGAGTGCTGGGGGTCGAGGAGGCAAGGAGTTGCAGTCCGA
>JAEMTX010000219.1 GCA_016462055.1 Acidimicrobiia bacterium
CATCAATGCAGCGAACGTAACGCCTCTTGAGGTGTGGCAAGTCGACGCCATCGCAGAAGAAATTGATCCTCGCTATCGCGCGCTGATCATCCTCGCTGCAGGAACAGGAATGAGGCAGGGCGAGTGCTTCGGGCTCACGGTAGACCGCGTGGACTTCTTCGGTAATCGCATCACGGTGGATCGGCAACGGAACCCAGAGGCAGCGGGGGAGAGCCTCTTTGGTCCGACAAAGACTGCAGCATCGAATCGGATTATCCCTATGCCTGAGGTTGTGAAGTTCGCTTTGTCGGAGCATCTGCGTCAATTCGGTGGCGGGCCTGAAGGTCTGATCTTCACGACCGCAACCGGAGCCCCTATGAATCGGAACCGGTGGTCTGAGATCTGGGCGAGGCAGGTCCGAACGATCCAGGGTTTCCCCGAGTGGGCCACTTTCCACGACCTGCGCCACTTCTATGCGTCGCTGCTGATCCGTCATGGCGAATCGATCAAGGTTGTGCAGGCTCGCCTAGGTCACGCTTCAGCTAGCGAAACGCTTGACACCTACTCGCACCTCTGGCCCGACTCAGAAGATCAGACCCGAAGCGCAATCGATTTGGTCCTTGGCTCTGCGATTGCGGACAAATCGCGGACAAGTGGGGCTGTGTAGGGAAGAGATCCCATACCTGCTTTGGGTGCGATGGTGAGTCGGTCTGTAAGCGGGGTTTTGTCCAGCGCCTCCCGGCGCCTGTGTGACCATCCATCTGTGCGGCCTACCAGCGGGTGTTGTCTCTTTCGAAACAACTGACGGGCAGTCAATCCCGACGCTCGGCCTTGCTCCAGGTGGGGTTTACAGAGCCATCCGAATCGCTTCGAATGCTGGTGCGCTCTTACCGCACCGTTTCACCCTTACCTGTGCCCGGTAAACCGGGCCATCGGCGGTTTGCTTTCTGTTGCACTTTCCTGCGGATCACTCCGACTGGTTATTCGCCAGCACCTTGCCCTTTGGAGCCCCGACTTTCCTCGAACCGGTCAAGCCGGCCCGCGGTCACCCAACCGGCTCACCATCGCCCCAACAGTCTGTCACGGAGCAGGGCGAACGACCACAACGCCTTTCATCGTGTTATGGAAATCGCAGTAATAGTCGTAGGTCCCGGCGGCTGAGAAGGTGTGAATCCATGCCTTTTCCGGTTTGACGACTCCGGAATAAAGCTTCTTGGGAGCAAGAAAATGGAGGTCATGTGACGCAACGTCATCGTTGATCCACATGACGGTTCCGCCCGCTTCGATCTCGATCTCGCGCGGGTCGAACTCGCCATCTTTGACGTGAACTGTCATCGCGATTGCGGGAGCGTCCTCTTCTGAAGCTGTGGTCGTTGTCGAACTGCATGCAGCGGACGCAAACGCGATCGTTGCAAGTGGGAGGATCGCTGCGAGCAGAAGCAGGTTGCGGCGTTTCATTGAATGCTCAGTTCACCAGTTTAGAAATCGAAAGAGGAAAGGTCGGCGTGCCATCCGCTGGCGCGTTCAATTGCTGACGCCCAACGTTCGCGATGCGCGGCACCGGAGGGTTCGACGACACGAGAGGGTCGCCATGTGGATTCGATGTCGTCCCATCCGGCCCATGTGCCGACGGCGAGGCCAGCGAGAAACGCCGCCCCCAATGTTGTGGCTTCGAGGATGGGTGAGATCTCAACGGTGTGTTGTGTCGCGTTGGCGAGCGCTTGGGTGAAGGTCGGGTTCGCGCTCATTCCGCCATCGACACGCAACGCCGAAATAGCGAGTCCGGTATCGGCCTCGGCTGCATCAACCAGATCGGCGCCGCGCTGGGCGACACCTTCGAGTACGGCGCGAACGATGTGAGGGCGACCGGTTCCGCGGGTGATGCCTAACAATGTTCCGCGAGCGCCGTAGTCCCAATTCGGGGTTCCGAGTCCGAGTAGTGCAGGCACGTATACAACGCCATCGGTGTCGTCGCATTGTTGGGCAACGACGTGTGAGTCGGCGGCAGAATCGATAATGCCGAGGTCGTCACGCAACCATTCAATGTTGGTGCCGGCTGAAAGCATGATTGCTTCAGTGCCCCACATGGTTTCCTCGCCGCGCCGCCACGCAACGATTGGGAATGTCCCTGCGTTGCCGCGTGCTGCTGATGTCGGAGGATTGGGGCCGAGCACGAGGTCGAGCATTCCACCGGTTCCGAAGGTGATCTTTGCGGGGCCAGGGCTCACACAACCTTGGCCGATAAGCGAGGCTTGTTGGTCGCCGACAATTCCACAGATCATCGGAGCACCAACAAGGGCGGATGCGGGAGCGATCGGTCCACTTGAATCGACGATGGTGGGCAGTGTTGAGCGGGGGATGTTGAGCTTCGTGAGAAGTTCATCGTCCCAATCAAGCGTCTCGACCGAATACAGCCCAGTGACAGCGGCGTTTGATGCGTCGGTGACGTGAACGGCGCCTTCGGTGAGTGTCCAAACGATCCACGAGTCAACTGTTCCGACACAAAGGTTTCTGTTGCGATTGGGATCGGCGTTGTCGAGAAGATGCTTGATCTTCGTCGCCGACTGATTCGGAGCGAACCGCAATCCGTCGGCCTGAAAAACGAGGCAATCGCCCAACGTTCTGAGGTCCTGCCATCCAAGGCCGGGTGCGACTGGTTGTCCTGTTGCGCGATCCCACACGATGGTTGAGGCTCGCTGGTTGGCGATTCCAACCGCGTCAACCGGGCCACTATCGGCAAGTGCCGCACGAGCGGTTGCCAGAACTGCAGTGGCCATGAGCGTGGCATCGAATTCGACGAGTCCTGGTGCGGGAGTGTTGGGGAGAACCTCTTGTCGGTGTTCAACGGCGATCGTTGCATCGGGTCGCACGATTGCCGAGCGAACACCTGAAGTGCCGATATCAACAACAAGGATGCTCATGAGACGCGATTCCCTCGTGAAACTGCGACCATCGCACCAATCGTGCCGAGTGACGCGAAGACGAGGGCGAACAGAACAATGCCTAAGAGCAAGACGGCTGGCTCGGAAAATTCACGAGTGGCGATGAGGTACACAACCTCTGCGCCTAGGAACGTGATGACTCCAGCGGCTGCCCCGTGGGGGAGTGCATGCGGTGGAAGTGGCCGAGCAGCGGCATAGCCCGCCAATGCCCC
>JAEMTX010000220.1 GCA_016462055.1 Acidimicrobiia bacterium
CTCCCGAGCCATGGCATCGCGTACGACACGTGGGCCGGCGTCATCGAACCTGCATACGACGAAGAGGGCTACTGCTACATCCCTCCCCACATTTCAATCGGGATCAACGCGGGACCGATGTACGGAGCCCTCGGAATCTTGGCCGGCATCATTAAGGCACGAGCGACTGGCGAGGGTTGCTACATGGAAATCGCCCAGTCCGATGCGGCGGCCGCGTTCGATTGGTATCGCAGCGAATCATTCAAGGCCTACGAGCGACCACAATCAGAGGTCACCGGCAACAAGGCCGACAACTACGAACGTCGGGCACCAGGTACCTCTGGAATGAAGGAGGGCGTGCGCTATCAGATGTACGAAACCTCCGATGGACACATTCTCTTCATGGCTTCAGAACAAGAGTTCTGGAAGAACTTCTGCAAGGGCGTCGGTCGAGAAGATCTTTTCGAAAAGTTTCCCGGTTCCAAATATGCCGATCACGCTCGTGGAAATCGAGAGCTTCTCGCCATTCTCACCGAGATCTTCAAGTCAAAGACCTCACGAGAATGGATGGACTTCGGCGGCGAATGGAACACTCCTCTCGCTCCGGTCAACACTCCATCATCAATGCAAAACGATCCCCAGTTTCAAGATCGCATGCAATGGATCCCCAAAGAGATCCTTGGTGCGGACATGTTGCCGAATCCGGTCAAAATCATCGGTGGCGAACTTCCGATTCCACGCAAAGCCCCTGAATGCGGACAGCACAGCGACGAAATTCTGAGCGAATTGCTCGGCTACGACGCTGACCGAATCGCCCAACTCCACGAAAAGGGCGTTCTCGGCTGAACTCCAGCCAAGAACCTCTCTCGCCTCCCGTTGCGGAGGTGGCGGGATCAGCGTCGACGCATCAGGTTTCGCGTCTGCGGATTCTTGGTCGCGTCCTTTTCCTCGCAGTCATGGCCTTTGCCTTTTACGGGCTGGCCCCGCGACTGCTCGACATGTGGGACCAAGTCCCGCAACTGCGCACCGTCAGCATCTACTGGTTTGTCGCAATTTTGTTGTGTGAAGTTGGTTCGTACGCGTGTGCCTGGGAACTCACTCGTGTGGCGCTTCCGAAGGTCACGTGGTTCGTTGCCTCAACCGCGCAACTCACATCCAATGCTGTTGCGAAGGTTGTTCCTGGCGGCGCGGCCATTGGTGCGGCAACCGGTTTTCGGATGTTGTCGGTCTCGGGGATCGATCGTGGCTCAGCCGGAGCGGCGCTCACCGCTACCTCAATCATTTCCAATGGCGTCTTGTTATGCCTACCGATGGTGGCGCTCGTTTTTTCGATCTTGGGCGCTCCGATCCCCGGCGGCATGATCCATGTCGCATGGGGCGGCGCAGTACTTGCCGCTGCACTTTTTGCCTTCGCGTTTTCGCTCGTACGTTTCGATCGGCCCATCCAGTGGTTCGGCCGATTCGTGACAGCGATCGCCTCATGGATCAATCGGAGGCGAGGACGGGCGGGCGGACCCACTGTCGAAGGAATCATCCGCCAACGCGACCAGATGGTCAGCAGCCTCGGCGCCCGATGGCGAGATGCGCTTCTCGCTGCGGTCGGCAACTGGCTCCTTGATTATTTTGCTCTCGTTTGCGCGTTAAAAGCGTGCGGAGTCGACCCTCGACTCAGCTTGGTACTCCTCGCCTACGCGGTCGCAGCAGTTCTCGGCATGATTCCGATCACACCCGGTGGCATTGGCTTTGTTGAGGCAGGGCTCACAGCGATGCTCGTGCTCGCCGGTGTCCCTGGGGACAAGGCACTGCTGGCAACACTTGCGTACCGGATCGCTTCGTATTGGCTGCCCTTGCCTGCCGGGCTTGGCGCCCATTTCCTCTTCAAACATCGCTACGGCCGAACCTCCGAGCCCCAAGATGACGGCCCGAACCCCCAAAGTGCAGTTCAGACTCAGCCGACAACCTGAGTAGATCCCCCCGACCCGGGAAAAATTGCTCACACATTGACGACTTCTGCCGACATGACAGGAAAGGACTCGAAGCGTCCTGAAATGCAACATCGTCGACCCAAAGCCATTGAAGGAGCACATCATGAACAGCACCGCAACCGACGCCGTATTCACCAATGCTCTGCGCAGCCGAGCAGAGTCGCGCCGGTTTCGATCCTCGAGTCTCAATCCAGTCCTCGCTTCGACCTACCAGCGCCGAGCATGCGAACTCGAGTTGGAACTGTGGGTGCACGAGGTTCGAAGTGGGATCACCCCCGTCGACCCTCCGCTAGCGGCCTGACACGAACGAACATTGAGTCGTGCTCAATGTCGTAGATTCGCTCCGTCCATCATCTTTGAGGAGCGACCGAGCCCATGGGATTCCCGAACGACGTCAAGATCATCGAAACCTTTGTCGGCATGCCGAGCCGCGACCGTAGAGAGGTCTACAAGTTCCTTGCCCCTCATTTGCGCGACCAAGAGTCCAAAGATTTCAGGTTCCCTGCGCAATACATGTTCAAAGACGTTCCGGCCGATACCGATGAAGGCGTCGATCCCGTTGCGCTTGTGCTCGACAATCTTGATCGCCACAACATCGAAAAAGCGATGCTCGGATACAACCCGAACAATCCCGATTGCATCCGGGCACTCGAAGAACACCCAGATCGCTTCTTTACCTGTTTCGAATTCGATCCAACCGATGTCATGCCCGCGATCGAAAAGATTCGAGAAGTTGCTGCTAGTGGTGTCAACCTACGAGCGATCAGCACGTTTCCCGCCGGGTACCGCACCCCGCTCAACGACAAGAAGATGTATCCGTTCTATTCACTTGCGTGTGAACTCGACCTTCCCATCTTCTGTTGTGTCGGTATTCCTGGCCCACGCGTTCCGTTTGCGCCGCAACACGTCGAACTTATCGATGAGGTCATGTACGACTTCCCTGACCTCACTTTCGTCATGCGCCATGGTGCAGAGCCGTGGACCGAACTTGCGATGAAGCTCATGCTCAAGTGGCCGAATCTTTACTACTCGACCTCAGCTTTTGCACCCAAGCACTATCCGAAGGCCATTATCGATTACGCCCACAGTCGTGGCGCCGACAAGGTCATGTACGCCGGCTACTTCCCCGCTGGGCGCAGCTACGACCGCATCTTGGAAGAACTC
>JAEMTX010000221.1 GCA_016462055.1 Acidimicrobiia bacterium
CAACGGGTGGTTCGCTGAAGGCACATCCGCTCGAAACACGTGACGTCGGATTCTTCCCGCTTGACGCGCTTCCTGACATGGCGGTTGGCCAAGACCTTTGGGGCCCGCTTGCTGCGCACGCGTTCAGCGGTGCGAATGTCGACGTGCATTTCGATCACCCACGCACGCCGGTATGGCAGGGCGATCACGTTGTTGTTGACCTCACTGATCAGGACTAGTTCTCAGTCCTGATCACGGAGAAAACGCTCGACTTCGTCGACCAAGCTTTCGCCGTCGGTGAACGCATCGGGTTCTTCGTCGTAACGCTGTTCAAGATGAGCGACATATTCGGTGGTTTCATCGTCTTCGGCAACAAGTAAAGACACCTGGTGTTCGTACGCATCGGTAGCGAACTTCAATTCGGTGGTGTCGATTGTGGCTTCGAGTAGACGAGTTGTTCGTTCAATAAGCGCAAGGGCCGCCTTTGGCGATGGCGAGGACGGCACGTAAGTGGGAACGGCGGCCCATAGCGCAGCGGAGGGGATCCCTGCTTCTCTGCACGCGTTATGCAATACGCCGGTGATGCCGGTTGGGCCTTCGTAACGCGACGGAAGTAGATCAAGCGCTTCGGTGCTCGCTTCGTCGTACGTCGCACCGAACACTGAGACAGGACGTGAGTGGGGAACTTCGGCCAGCAGTGCGCCCAACGTGACAACCATGCGCGCATTTGTCGCCAGCGCGACACCGATGACGTGTTCAGAAAATGTTCGCCACTTCAACTGGGGCTCAATGCCCGAAAGAAAGATGACATCGGCACCGTGTGGCGTTGCGTGGGCGGAGCGGAACTCGTTCTTCGGCCAATCGATACGACGCACGCCATCGAAATCGACACGAACCTCGGGGCGAGTAACGGTGAAGTCGTAGAACACCTCAGGGTCGATATCGGCGAATGTGGTGGCCCCCCATTGCTCGGCCATGTAATCGATTGCCGTAGTTGCCGAGTCGCCGGCATCGTTCCAACCACCGAAGGCCACAAGCAGAACGGGTCCAGTCACATCGGCGGGCTGGGTCCAGCGCAAATGGGGGAGCGAGTGCCCTGAGGTCTCCGGCATTCGCAGAAGGGTATCGGTGTCTACGCTGGACCGATGGCAAACGTGCAGATCATTGAGGCCACTGATGTGACACCGGAATTGGTGGCCGCATTCGAGCGCCTGATTCCTCAATTGTCTTCATCAAATCCGGCTCCGACTGAGACCGAACTGGCGGCGATCTGTGAGTCAGAAGCCAGCGTGTTGCTAATTGCAGTCGATCGTGATGCTGACGATCGCATTCTCGGCAGCCTCACACTGGCATGGTTCCGCATTCCCACAGGAGTGCGGGCCTGGATCGAAGACGTGGTGGTTGACGAAACTGCGCGCGGACATGGTGTGGGCGAGTTGTTGAATCGTGGGGCGCTCGATCGTGCGCGTGAACTCGGGGCGAAGACCGTCGACCTCACATCGCGCCCGAGCCGAGAAGCGGCGAACCGTTTGTATCAACGCATCGGCTTCGTTGAGCGCAACACGAATGTGTACCGTTTTTCATTAGAAATGGGGGATGACCCCCAGACCCCGCCGAAGTCGTCCTGAACACATGAGCCTCTGATCGGCTACGTCAGGGTCTCGTCTGTTGCCGGTCGAAAGGATGAGCGGTTTAGGTCGCCCGATGGAGGCAGCCAGTTTGTTGAACGCACCTGAGCGCGGCGCGTTTGACTATGGCCATCTACCTCCCGAATGCCGAACCGATCTAGGGTCCCTTAAGTAACTTGCCGCGGATTTTTAGGATCCGACAGTCAAACGCCCCGTTTGAGGGTTAGCGAAGGGAATGCTCGGAATGTTGAAGAAGGCGGTGATGATGGTTCTCGCAGTAGTGGCGATTGGAACCTTCGCAGGATGCGGTTCGTCAGACTCGTCGGAGAAGACGACGCTTAATCAGGCCGAGGCCACTGAGCTCGGAACCCAACTCATCAACGGGTACTGGAACACACTCTCCTGTGACGGCAGCGACGCGATCGCATACGAGAGTCTCCTCGACCCGGCGTTCCAGTCCGTCACCGCGACTGGTCCCAAAGACAAGCCCACGATCCTCGCTTTGCTCGCATCGGTGTGCTACTCATCGTCCGAGGTTAAGGACATCGTCGTGACATCGGCACCTGACACTCTGATCGTGGCGTATAAGGCTCGCTACACAGTAAATGGTGTTCAGGGCCCCTTCCAGCAATTAGTCAACGTGTTCGTGAAGAACGGCAATGACTGGGACGGTGTCGTTTCGGCGAACGCCGGCAACGCCCCGTCTTGAGGCGGAGTTTTCGCCTCCTAAGTTGTCTCCGTGCTTCGCACCGAATATCGATCTGACGTCCACCGACCGCGATAGTGCGTTGATCCGTTTCTAAAGTAGAAATGACTCCAACTTTTTCCTAGAGAAAGTCCAGGCTTTTCTATGTGCACCAACTTCAAACACCCTGTAGCGAAAGACGGCACAGTTTGTATTGGTCGCACAATGGAATTTCCCGACGTGTTGCCTTGGGAATTGGGAGTGCTTGCCAGAGACCATGTGGGCAAGAGCGAGAGCAGTTCGAATGGCAAGACGTGGACCGCCAAGTACGGCATTGTCGGAGTTTCTGGATTTGGTAAACCGTGGTTTGCCGACGCCATGAACAACGCAGGTCTTTCTGGTCATCTGCTCTACATGCCAGATCACGCGACCTACTACGAGGCAAAGAACGACGGAACCGATATCGGCATTCTCGAAGGCCTCGCGTTCATTCTAGGAACCTGCTCGAACACGACTGAAGCAAAAGCAGCGCTCGCGAGCCTGAACTTCGTGAACTGGGTTCCGAAGGAAGTTCCTGTACCGCTTCCGCTTCACATCGTTCTTCACGACAAGGATTCCTGCGTCGTCGTCGAGTTCCATCCCGATGGCATGGTCGTCTCCGACAATCCGGTTCAGGTTGCGACCAATGCGCCGTATCTCGATTGGCATCTCACGAATGTCGCGAATTACCTGAGCCTCTCGGCGGAAAACCCAAAGCCCATCAACATCGGTGGAACCACGTTTGCCGCTTCGGGACAGGGCCAGGGCTTCCGTGGTCTTCCC
>JAEMTX010000222.1 GCA_016462055.1 Acidimicrobiia bacterium
GCAGTCGGCACGCGCCCAGATCCTTGCGGGCTTTGCCGATGTTGCCATGGTGATCGGCGCCGACACCACACCGAAGGGTTTCTTCGCTCCGGTCGGTGGCGAGCGCAAGGAAGATCCCGATTGGCAGCGCTTCCATTTGCTCGGCGCAACGAACCCGGCGTTCTTCGCATTGAACGCGCGTCGTCGCATCGATGTGTTCGGCGACACCGTCGAAGACTTCGCTTTGGTGAAGGTCAAGAACTCGAAGGCGGGCGTGGCCAACCCGAATGCCCGTTTCCGTAAAGAGTTCACGCTCGATGATTTCGCTGGTTCGCCGATTGTTTCCGATCCGCTTCGTCTTCTCGACATTTGCGCGACTTCTGACGGCGCAGCTGCAGTGATCATCTGCACGCCCGAATACGCCATGAAGAAACTCGGAACCCTTCAGGGCACGGTGCGCATTCGTGCAGTGTCGAACACCACTCCGACCTACCCGCAGGTGCGTCTCGAACTTCCCGACATCGCCACCGACTCCAACTCGGTTGTGCAAGCACCCGCTCGCGGTTTCAAAGATTCAATTGCGTACAACGCGTACGAACAGGCTGGCCTTGGTCCGGAAGATGTTTCGTGTGCAGAGGTGTACGACCTTTCCACCGCACTTGAACTCGACTGGTACGAAAACCTCGGCTTCTGCCCCGAAGGTGAAGGTGCGCGACTTGTGCGTGACGGCGTCACCGCACTTGGCGGTTCGAAGCCGGTCAACGCTTCGGGCGGCCTTGCATCCTTCGGCGAAGCGATTCCCGCACAAGCCATTGCTCAGGTGTGCGAACTCACTTGGCAGTTGCAAGGACGCAGCGATGGCCATCAGGTGGAAAACGCCAAGGTTGGTCTTGCTATTAATCAAGGCCTGTTCGGCCATGGTTCCTGCACGATCCTGTCGGTCTGAATCCCGCGTTATCTCGCCGATAACCTCGGCTTGTTCGTTCTGATCACAATCCACTCCGAGGAGTCCCCCATGGCCGAGGCCTATATCATCGATGCCGTTCGCACCCCCGTTGGTCGTCGCGGCGGCGGTTTGTCCGATGTGCATCCCGCCGACCTTGGGGCGGCGCCAATCGTTGAACTCTTCAACCGAGTCGATGTCGACCCCGCGCTTATCGACGATGTCGTCTATGGCTGTGTCGACGCGATCGGCGGCCAGGCCGGCGACATCGCTCGCACCGCATGGCTCGTTGCGGGAATGCCGCAACATGTTCCCGGCACCACCATCGATCGCCAGTGCGGTTCCTCGCAACAGGCCGTGCACTTCGCGGCACAAGGGGTCATGAGCGGAACGCAGGATCTTGTTGTTGCTGGTGGCGTGCAGCAGATGTCGCAGATTCCGATTAGCTCGGCCATGCTCGTTGCCGAACCTTTCGGCTTCACCGACCCATTCACCGGTTCGAAGGGCTGGGTTGCCCGTTATGGCGCCGGCGAGGTGTCGCAGTTCAATAGCGCCGAAATGATCGCCCAGAAGTGGGACATCAGTCGCGACGACATGGAAGCGTTCGCGGTTGAATCACACGAGCGTGCCATTCGCGCTCGCGCCGAGGGTCGTTTCGAGAACGAAATCTTCGAGTTCAACGGAATCAACGCCGACGAAGGCCCTCGTGAACCCAACTGGGAAAAGATCCGCTCGCTGCAAACGCTTACCGAAGGTGGCCGAGTAACCGCAGCATGCGCATCACAGATTTCCGATGCCGCTGCCGCAATGCTCATCGCCAGTGAAGATGCGGTGAAGCGTCATGGCCTCAAGCCTCGTGCTCGCATTCATCACATCTCGGTACTTGCCGATGACCCGATCTACATGCTCACCGCACCGATTCCCGCAACAAAGCGTGCGCTCGAAAAGACCGGTCTCACCATGGCCGATATCGATCTCGTTGAAATCAATGAAGCATTTGCCAGTGTTGTGCTCGCTTGGCAGAAGGAACTCGACGCCGATCTTTCCAAGGTCAACGTGAACGGTGGCGCCATTGCGCTCGGACACCCACTCGGCGCCACTGGTGTTCGCCTCATGACCACCATGCTCAACGAACTTGAGCGGACCGGTGGTCGTTACGGACTGCAGACGATGTGTGAAGGTGGCGGCCAAGCCAACGTCACCATCATCGAACGCCTGTAGTCACAACAGTTCAATCCAGACGCGACGAAGGCCCGGCATTACGCCGGGCCTTCGCAGTTCTTTGGGTGGAAATCAGTGAGTCATCATGTCGTGCGACATGGTGCCCGGAGTTCCACGGAGACAACCGACGGAATACGGGTATTCGTTGTTGATGACGTAGTGATACATCTCGACCATCTGGCCGTCCCACGGGATCATGCTCGTCATGCCGTGACACTCATCGAGTTGATCATTCGTGATCTGCTCGCCGTTGGCATCGAGTGGCCCGAAGATGCCGAACCCATCGATCGCATAACCGAACATCGGTGACTGTTCGCCCGCATTGCCTTGATCAGGCATGCACTTATAGGAATAGCCGTGGTAGTGGTACTGCGTGTTGTACGGATGTCCGAAACACAAGTCGGTCGGAAGCGCCGCGTTGGGGTCGTAAAAGTTGGCCGAGGAATCAGGAGCCAATTCCGCGTGCCAAGAAGCGCCAGTCAGGTGTGACACACCGGTAATGAGCCCATCGAAACACGTAGGAGTTGCATTCACAGTCGGATTTTTCGGAATGGTGAGTTGGAGGTCATACGGGCCAACCGGAATTTCAGCGGCATTGGCATAACCGCCAGCGGGAAGCGCTGAGTAATACGTGTAGGCCTCGGTGCCGGGCGCAATCGGAAATGTTCCAATCGGGTGGTTCGGAACGCCATTACCAATAAGAAGACGCTGGGTGTCGGTCGTCGTGATCTCGAACTTGGGCTCCATCGTTACGGAACCAGGAACAGTCGGAATCTTTGAAACGTCAATGATTCCGTTCGACGCCCACGGCGTCGACGCAGCAGTCATTGTGAGCGGCGTACAAGTAAAGATCGTGCCCTTCGCTGCGGCAGCCGTGCTCGTTCCGGTGGCAACCGTACGGAGTTCCGTCGGTGCAATATCAGCTGGGGTCTTTTTCGAAGACGAAGACTTTGAACTACAGCCAGCAAC
>JAEMTX010000043.1 GCA_016462055.1 Acidimicrobiia bacterium
GAATTAAAGGGCGTTACCCCCAAGCGCGTGGAGGCACTGGCGACTCTTGGCATTCGTTCTGTGCTGGATGTACTGATGAATTATCCGCGTCGGTACATCGATCGCACGAAGGAAGTCACGATTCGTGATGCAGGACTCGACGAGGAAGTGGTGTTGCTTGCCACGGTGAAAGCGAGCCGGGCGGTTCGCAGCAAGAACGGACGAGAGTTCATCGTGATCACCGTGGTCGACGACACCGGATCTCTGGATATCAGTTTCTTCAATCAACGATGGCGCTTGAAGTTCCTGCCGGTCGGAACGTCCGTTGCGATTTTTGGAAAGGTCACCGTCTATAACGGTCGACGAGGAATGACGAATCCTTTTGTCGACAAAGTCGGTACGCGAGTCGGTCGCATTGTGCCGATCTATCCGCAATCGGAGAAAGCGCGAATTAACAGCGACACAATTGCTGACTTGTGTGCGGAAACGTTGCGGCGTTCTGGTGAGTTCGCGGAAATTCTCGAAGAGTCATTGCTTGATCGACTTGATCTGGTCGATCGCACGACTGCTTTTCATGGCATTCACGAACCAAACGATTCAGAAGAGGAAAAAGCCGCACGGAAACGATTGGTGTTTGATGAATTGTTGCGTGTTCAGGTTGAACTTGTTCGTCGTAAACGAGAACTCGAGCGAACGGCTATTGGCATCGCCCATGTGGTGGGTGATGGTGGCGGTCCGTTAGTACGGCGATTCCACGACGTGCTTCCGTACGAACTGACGGGAGCGCAAGCAAAGACGATTGGCGAGATCAACGAAGATCTTGCCAAGGGGCACCCGATGCATCGCTTATTGCAAGGCGACGTTGGCTCAGGAAAGACCGTGGTTGCGGTAAGCGCGATGTTGGTTGCCGTGCAAGGTGGACATCAGGCCGCTCTGATGGCGCCCACGGAAGTTCTGGCCGAGCAGCATCATCTCGGCATCAAACAGTTGCTGGAAGATTTCACGGTTCCCGATACCGACGAAGGCAATTTGTTTGGTGGTGCGGGCATGGATCGCTCGCTGCGTGTTGCATTACTAACGAATCGAATATCGACACCTGATCGTCGGAAGATTCTTGAAGATATGGCGGCGGGAAATCTCGATATCGTGATCGGCACGCATTCATTGATCTCTGAAGGCATTGAGTTCAAGTCGCTTGGCGTTGTGGTGATCGATGAACAGCATCGCTTTGGTGTTGAACAACGAGCGGCATTGCGTGACAAGGGCGCCGGCGATGCCATGCCTGATGTGTTGGTGATGACCGCAACACCAATTCCGCGCACCGCAGCAATGACGGTCTACGGCGATCTCGATGTTTCTGTTCTCGATGAACTTCCTCCTGGTCGAACGCCGATTGTGACCAAGTGGGCGAAAAGTGACATGGATGAACTCGCGGTATGGCAACAAGTTCGCGACGAGATCGCCGAGGGTCGACAGGTCTATATCGTTTGTCCGTTGATCGAAGAGAGCGAAAAACTTGAGGTTCGCTCAGCGGAGGAAACCTTCGAAGAACTCACCAACGGCGAACTTGTGGGATTGCGTGTGGGTCTGTTGCACGGGCGACTCAAGTCCGATGAAAAAGATTCGGTTATGACTCAGTTTCGTGCCGGTGATCTCGATGCCCTTGTATCGACAACTGTGATTGAAGTTGGTGTCGACGTTCCGAACGCAACGGTCATGGTGATTCTTGATGCAACGCGTTTCGGCATTGCCCAATTGCATCAGTTGCGTGGTCGTGTTGGTCGAGGTGCAGCGAAGTCCTTTTGTTGGCTCGTTGGCCAATCCAAAACTCCCGATGGTGAGGCCCGTCTCGAAGCGCTGGTTCGAAGCACCGATGGCTTTGAACTTGCTGAAGTCGACCTTGACCTTCGTGGTGAAGGAACGATCATGGGGGAGCGGCAGAAAGGTCAGAACGACCTGAAGTTGGCCTCGTTGCGTCGTGACCGTGAATGGGTGGTGATCGCTCGTGAGGTGGCAATAGAACTTCTCGACACTGATCCCGACCTCGTCAAGCACGAATTACTGGCCGAAGAAGTTGACCTTTTCCTGAAAGCAGATGACATCGACTTCCTCATGAAAAGTTGAGTGCCGAGACCTAATGTGCGGCCATGACGACGATCGTTCTTACTCATGGAGCATTTCACGGCAGTTGGTGTTTCGGACTTCTCGTTGCTGAACTCGAGGCTCGCGGTGCAATAACTGCACTCGTAGATCTCCCGCTCACTGACCTCACTGAAGATGCCGCAGCCGTAACGGCAGTCCTCGACACCATCGACGGTCCCGTCATTCTTCTTGGTCATTCCTATGGCGGCGCGGTTGTCACCGTGGCCGGCAATCACTCATCGGTGGAACGGTTGGTGTATCTCACTGCACTCGGGCCCGACGCGGGCGAGTTGGGCAGCGGCGGACCAATGACAATCGGCGAGCAATTCCTCACCACCATGCGCGTGGACGACGACGGACTGCCGTTCATCGACCCCGAGTTCGCCGCGCAGGTCTTCTACCCCGACATTGATCCCGAAGAGGCTGCTCGTTGGGCGACCAAACTTCGTTCGGGAAATACAGGCGGGAATGTCGTTGTTGAGAAAGCGGCTTGGCGTTCAACGCCAAGCACCTATGTCGTGTGTACCGATGATCCGATTCTTCTGGTCGATGGCCAGCGCGCGGTGGCCGAACGCATGGGTGCCGATGTTGTTGAGATGTCAGGCGACCATTCGCCGATGGTGGCTCGTCCCGCAGAACTCGCCGACATCCTCGTGGCACTTCTTAACTGAACGCTTGATATCGACTGGTTACAACTTGCGCGGTGAACGCAGTTTTCCGCTTCCATCGATCGGACCGCTGTAAATCAATTCGAAATCGCGTTGAGTGAATCGCAGTACGCCGTCGAGGTCTCGGGCCATGACGTCGTGGTACACACCGATGAGTTCACTCACCGTTCCGTCTTCACGCCACTGAAGTTCGCGGATCTGCCAGCGGGCGCTTGCGTTGTCGCCGTCGCCATATGAAATGGTGCCGTTAAGAACTTCTTGGACGCATTGTCGATACGAGGGACGGATCTCTTCGAAGGTTGCGGTGATGGCATCGCGTCCCTCGATGACTCCGTCGCCAGGAATGAGCCAACGAGCGTCTTCCGTCCACGCATTGGCGAATTCAGCGATATCAACGCGCAGCACTGCGTCGCAATAGCGACCAACAAGATTGTGAACGTCAGCGTCGATGCCCATGGCGCGACCGTAGGTCAGTAGCGATCGTCGTCGTCGGGGGGATCGCCGAGGACGATGTCGAATCGTTCGTTGCAGTCGGGGCATCGGTAGGCCACCACATCGCCAGGTTCCCAACCCTCTTCGGGCGGGTAGGACAAGGGGTGAAGGGTGCCTCCGCAGTCGACGCAGGTCATTCCGAGTTCGGCTTCCATGTTCACAGGGTACGGTCGCCGTCATGAGGGTTGTGGCCGGTGAAGCTGGAGGACGTCGATTGATCGCTCCGGAAGGGAGCGATACCCGTCCCACCCTTGATCGGGTGCGCGAGGCCATGTTCAATTCACTCGTCAGTCTTGGCGCGGTCGATGGCGCAAAGGTGCTCGACCTTTATGCGGGTTCAGGAGCCCTCGGGATCGAAGCCTTGTCGCGAGGTGCCTTTTCTTGCGTGTTTGTTGATACCGGACGTGATGCACGGAAGGCGATCGCGACCAACCTTGTGACAACCGGTTTCGTCGACCAGTCAATTGTGGCGCCGCAAGACGCGGTGACTTGGCTGCGTCAGGCATCCACTTCTGCAGGTTTAGAACATTCGCGATTTGATCTCGTTCTTATCGATCCGCCCTACGCCGCCGAAGATGACCTCTGGTCAGAAGTCCTCAGCTTTGTTGGCATCGTTGCTGCGGGAGGAGTCGTTGTTACCGAATCGGCGCGTCCTCTCGCAGTTCCAAAAGGGTGGGATGCACAAAAGGAGAAGAGGTACGGGGGTACGCTCGTAACCGTCCTACTGCCCCCCGACAGTCCGGAGTCTCCGTGACCCGAGTGCTTTACCCGGGATCGTTCGACCCGATCCATAACGGGCACCTTGAGATCATCGCGACCGCGTCGCGTCTCTTTGACGAAGTCATCGTCGCCGCCATGCGTAATCCGCAAAAGGGCGAGCCCCTGTTCTCTCTCGAAGAACGGCGCGAGATGCTCGAGGAATCAGTCGCTCCTCTTGGCAATGTGAAGGTCACGATGTTCGCAACACTTGTTGTTGACCTCGCCAAAGAGATGGATGTCGATTTTATCGTGAAGGGTCTTCGTGCGGTTTCGGATTTCGAGAGCGAACTCCAGATGGCACAGATGAATCACAAGGTTTCCGGAGTGGACACGTTGTTCATTCCATCGGCCTCAGGGAATTCGTTCCTTGCGTCCAAGTTGTTGCGAGAGATCACCCGCTTCGGTGGCGACGTGACGGCCATGGTGCCGCCCGCCGTGGCCAAACGACTTCAGGAGAAGTATCGATCGTGAGTCATTACGACAACCCCACATTCGACGATCACGACATCGAGATCGATCTCACACCTCCCTCGGTGGGTGCGCAGTATCACCCCGCCGAAACCGAAGACCTGTTGCTGACACTGCGCGACATGATCGAAAACGCGCGCGATGTCCCGTTGTCAGCATCGTCAATGATCTCGAAAGATGAAGTAATCAGGCTCGTCGATGAAGCGCTCGAGTCGCTTCCCGAAGAACTCCGAGCGGCGCGCTGGCTGCTCAAAGAACGTGAAGAATTCCTTGCCAGGACTCGTCATGAGGCCGATGACCTCATTGAACAAGCCCGCACCCGAGCAGAGCGAATGGTGCAACGCACCGAGGTCGTAAAAGCTGCAGAACAGCGGGCCTATGACATCGTCGATGCCGCTCAAGCCGATGCCCGTCGACTTCGTCATGAGGTCGAAGATTTCTGCGATCAGAAACTTGCCAGTTTCGAAATCGTGTTGGAACGCACTCAGAAACTCGTTGGTGCTGGTCGGGCCAAGTTGCAGGGAACCAATCTCCTCGCCGAGGCAGCAGCTGCGGCGGAACATGGTGTCGAAGGACCTCCGGTGGGTTACGACGATGGCACCGACATGTCTGGTGATTTCAGTGCGCCGCCAGCGCCGTCTTCGGTCTACGACGAACTGTCTCAACTCGACGGCGCACCCGCGCTGTACGACGAAGAGGGCATGGTGAACGCCGAGGCTGACTCGTGGAATGAAGGGTCGCTTCCCTTTGATGATGAGTACGAAGAACGTCCGCGTCTGACCGTTGTCGACGATCGTTATTCCGATCTTCCGCCGCCGCCTTCATCAAATCATCCGACCCAAACCATCCGCGATGCCGCCGCGAGTTTCTTTGATCAGGACATTTCGTAGTCGATGACCTTTCGGCCTCTGGTGGTCGGCATCGCCGATCTCCGTCGAAATCCAGGGACTCGCCGTCAGTTCAAGGAATCCGTTGCGCTTTCGGGACTGGCAATCTCGTCGGCCTCGGTTCCTGAAGGCGCGTCGATCGATGTCGAGCTTGAACTCGAATCGCTGAGTAATGGCCTGGTCGCCACGGGCACCATTACGACCCCTTGGGAGGGGGAGTGCCGGCGTTGCTTGCAGCCGGTGCAAAGCCGTTCTGTGGCCAAGGTGCGTGAAATTTTTGAAGCTCGACCGGTCGAGGGCGAGACTTATGCGATGGCTGATGACACGGTGAATTTGGAGCCGATGGTGCGCGATGCAGTCCTCCTGGCTCTGCCCTTGGCGCCACTGTGTGACGAGGAATGTCGGGGTCCAGCCCCTGAAACGTTCCCCACCGGCAGTGTGATTGAGCTCGAGGAAACCGAGGACGACACTGGCCCCGGACCCGTCTCGGACCCCCGCTGGGCGGCCCTCGCAGATCTGGACTTCGAACCAGACGAGTCCGGCGAGTAGGGTCCTTCGTCTGCCCGGGGCACCCCCCGGTCCCGCGAGCGGCTCTGTGTGCCGCCCCCCGAATCAGGAACGACCATGGCCGTACCCAAGAAGAAGACCTCGAAGTCCAAGAGCCGCAGCCGTCGTGCCTCAGCGTGGCGCATCGTGACCCCGGCTCGTAGCACCTGCCCGCGTTGCGGTGCCGTGAAGCGTCCGCACGTCGTGTGTGGCAACTGCGGTTGGTATAACGGCCGCCAGGCCCTCAACGTCGACTGATCCCGAGGGGTCTTCATGCTTCCCATCGCTGTTGATGCCATGGGGGGCGACAACGCTCCCACCGCAATCGTCGCCGGCGCGCGCCGTGCTGTTGAGGAACTTGGTATTCCTGTTGTCTTGGTCGGACGCGCCGCTGAACTTGGCGATACGGGCGGTTTAGAAGTCATCGAAGCATCTGAAGTCATCGAAATGGATGCCGACGCCGGATCAAGTGTTCGTAAGATGAAGGATTCATCGCTTGTTCGCGCCGCTGAGGCAGTGCGCGATGGAAAAGCATCAGCGATGGTGAGTGCAGGAAATACTGGCGCCACAATGGCGAGCGCGTTGTTGCGTATGGGGCGTATTAAAGGCGTGCAAAGGCCTGCAATTGCAACGCCGATTCCTGTTCCAGGTGCCGACACTCCCACGGTCTTGCTCGACGCCGGAGCGAATGCCGAGTGCAGCGCCGAGTGGCTCGTTCAGTTCGCGCAAATGGGTGCGGTGTTCGCGAAACAACGTTTCGGGATCGCGTCTCCGCGTGTTGGTTTGCTCTCGATTGGCGAAGAGCCCACGAAAGGCAATCCGCTCGTCAAAGAGACGCACAAGTTGTTGGCCGAAGGTTTGTGGATCGGTGCAACCGGCGCACAGTTCATCGGCAATGTTGAAGGTCGCGACATCATGACCGATGATGTCGACGTTGTAGTCACCGATGGCTTCACCGGAAACGTTGCACTCAAGACTCTTGAAGGTTCGCTGAAGTCGATCATCAACTCGCTTCTCGCTGCATTCGATTCTTCTGACGAAGCACGCGCTGCTGCAGCAGTTCTATGGCCGTCGCTTCTTCCGTTGTATGACTCTCTCGATCCAGAGAACACCGGGGGAGCGATGCTTCTCGGAGTCGATGGCGTGTGCATCATTAGCCACGGATCCTCGTCGGACCGAGCGATGGTGAACGCCATTCGTGTTGCTGCTGACATGGTGACCGCCAATGTGGTCGGCCATATTGCCGCCACCGTCCGTCCCGCCGACTGACCTGAAGTGGTGCTGGTCGGATGTGGTTCCGACCTGCGGTTTTCACAAGCGGGCAAAGTTTGATTCCGGTACGATCCGGTCGTTCCGTTTTCGTCCGAGGAGACTGTTGTGCCCGCTGAGACCCATGTCGAACAAGGCCCCATCGACCGAGAGTTCGTGCTGAATCTGGTCCGAGACCGGTTAGCCGACATCCTCGAGACCGAGCCCACTGCCATTAACGAGGGCGATTCCTTCGCCGATGACCTCGACGCCGACAGCCTTGCGCTCATTGAATTGGTCGAAGCCCTTGAAGAAGAACTGGGCGAGCGCAGCGTCGGATTCCGCATCGAGGACGAAGATCTCGCCGATCTGAAGACCGTGCGCGACGCCATCGATTACGTCATGGCGAAGCTGGGCTGAGGTCCTGAGCACCGACGCTGTTGCCGAGCTGGTCGAACGTCTGGGTTACGGGTTCTCCGATCCCGGGCCTTTAACGCTCGCGCTCACGCACCGGTCCTGGTGTTACGAGACCGGCCACACGGCATCGAATGAACGACTTGAGTTCCTTGGCGATGCCGTTCTTGGCGTCGTGGTGACTGATTACCTCTTCACTACTCATCCTGAGATGTCCGAAGGGCTCTTGGCCAAAGTTCGGTCGGCAGTTGTGAGCGAACCAACACTGGCCAAAATCGCTGGCGACCTCGGCGTGGGCGAGGCGGTTCGCCTCGGCAAAGGTGAAGATGCCAGTGGTGGTCGGTCGAAAGCATCCATCCTGTCCGATGCTTTGGAGGCCATCATCGGCGCTGTGTATGTCGATGGCGGAATTGATGCCGCTCGAGAGGTGGTCCTCGGTCTCTTCGGAGCATCGATTGCTGCCGCGGCTGAAGAACCTGGCGATGGAGATTTCAAGTCGCAACTTCAAGAACTCACGGCGCGGCGCTTCTCCGCTGCGCCGGTCTATGAACTCGGGGCCGAAGGTCCCGATCACGAGAAACGATTCTCTGCTCGCGTTTCGATCGACGGCAACGTCATCGGTGAGGGTGAAGGTCGATCAAAGAAGGTCGCCGAACAGGCCGCAGCGCAGGCCGCGCTCGACTATCTGTCAACGGTGTCCGTTCCCAACCATGAGAGTGGGCAGCACGATGCCTGAATTGCCCGAAGTAGAAACCATTCGTCGCGAACTTGAGAAAGAAGTTGTCGGTCGCAAGGTGAAGACCGTGGAAACGGTCGGGAAAAAGTCGATCAAACGACAGACCCCCGCAGAATTTGTTTCTGGCCTTGAAGGCGCCAAAATCACGGGTTCGCAGCGCAAAGGAAAATATCTCCTGATGCCACTCGACAACGGGCAGGTGCTGGTGGTGCATCTGCGTATGTCAGGTCAATTACGTCGCAACGCAATCAAGGATCCAGTCGAGAAGCACACGCACGTGACGATCACTTTCACGCAAGGTGGCCAACTTCGATTCGTCGATCCGCGGACATTTGGCGAAATGTTTCTTGCTACTCCAGACGAAATCACGTCTGAAATCGAAGAGCTTTCGAACCTCGGGGTTGATCCCGTCGAAACACCGATGTCGTGGGTCGACTTCGGTCATCTCCTTCGTTCGAAGAGCCAGTCACTCAAGGCATTCCTCACTGATCAGTCGATGATCGCTGGTATCGGAAATATCTACGCCGACGAGATCCTCTTCGATTCGGGCCTTCGTTTTGATCGTGAAACCGGTTCACTTACGACGCAGGAAATTCGGCGCCTTTATCGCTCGTTAGTAGAGATTCTGCACGAAGCAATTAAGTACAACGGTTCGACCCTGAGCGATGGGCAATATGTCGATCTGTTTGGGAAGGCCGGCGATTACCAAAGCCATCATCAGGTGTACAACCGAGACAAGCAGCCATGTCGTCGGTGTCGTCGTAACGACATTGTTAAGACAAAGGTTGCGAGCCGGTCCACTTTCTACTGTGAGGTCTGTCAGGTCTGATGTATCTGAAACGACTCACGATGAAGGGCTTCAAGTCCTTCGCCGATACGACAGCTCTTGATCTTGAACCAGGCGTCACCGTTGTGGTGGGTCCGAATGGTTCGGGTAAATCCAACGTGGTCGATGCCATCGGCTGGGTGCTTGGCGCGCAAGCTCCCTCAGCTGTTCGTTCACAAAAAATGGACGATGTGATTTTTGCTGGCACGACAAAGCGCGCTGCTCTCGGGCGTGCTGAAGTCAGCCTGACAATCGACAACGCGTCGGGGATGCTCCCTATCGAGTTCACTGAGGTCACGATCACTCGTACGCTGTTCCGCTCGGGCGACAGTGAATACGCGCTGAACGGCGTGCCTTGTCGACTCCTTGACATCCAGGATCTTCTTTCCGATAGTGGCGTTGGTCGTCAGCAGCATGTGATCGTTTCGCAGGGCCAAATCGATGCGGTGCTCAACGCTCGACCAGAAGAGCGCCGGGCAATTATCGAAGAAGCCGCGGGCATTTTGAAGTACCGCCGGCGCAAGGAAAAGTCCGAGCGTCGTCTGATGTCGACCGAGGGTAATTTGACTCGATTGCAAGATTTGCTTCGTGAAGTTCGTCGTCAGTTGCGTCCTCTCGAGCGTCAAGCCGATGCCGCCCGTCGCCATGCCGGCGTTGTTTTCGAACTCACCGCATTGCGGATCTTCATCGCTGGTCGCGAACTTGCAGGTCTGCGTACTCGTCTCGAAAACGGCATGCGTGGTCGCGCCGAACTTTCGTCAGAAGAAGAACGCCTCCGCCGCTCATTGGCGGAACTCGACGCACAGATCATGTCGGTTGAAGCCGAACTCACCGCCATGGGTGGCGATGACCTCGGCGACGGACTCGCGTCGTATGAATCACTCTTTCAACAAGCTCGTGGCTTGTCGGCAGTTCTCACAGAACGTCGCCGCGGTCTCGATCGTCTTCGAGGTGCGTCAATCGATCAGGGTGTTGTTGCCTCGCTTGAGGCGGAAGCGGCTCGATTGGCCACGGAACTTTCCGAGGTTGAAGCCGAGGCCGAAGGGTTCGCGCCGTTGGTTGCCGAACTTGCAAGTGCCGAGGAATTGCTCGCTGCTGAACGTTTGGCCTTCGAAGAACAGTGGTCCACTGGTATCCCCGCGCCTACTGGTGCGGCGGCCGAAGTTCGTGGCGAACTCGCTGCCCTGCGCACGGCATCGGGTCGGGCTCGCGAAGAACGAGATCGCATCGCGACTCGCGCAACGGCGCTCGCCGAGAAGGCTGCGCAATTACTCACCGAAACAGAATCTCTGCGCGGTCAATTGATCGAACTTGAATCAGCAGAACTTCCGCTCGTCGAATCGATGGAAGCGGCGGAGTCGCGTCGCTCACGGGCGGAATCTGCTGTTGAAGTGGCCGAGTCGGTTCATCGCTCAGCGGAAAGCGAACAGCACGCGTGGCGTGCCCGCGTTGAAGCTTTGGCGCTTGCGCTCGACGAAGCCCGGTCTCGTGCAGGCACCGAACGCCTTGCGGGCATCGATGGCGTTCTTGGCACTGTTCTCGATCTCGTCGAAATCGATGCTGGTTGGGAATCCGCGTTCGAAGCGGCCGTCGGCGAGGCGCTTGCTGCGGTAGTGGTCGATGGTGTTGCTTCTGGTCGTCGGGCGCTTGAAGCACTCAGCGCCGAATCTTTGAGCGGCGCGGTGCTGGCCCTCGGTGCCGAACGATCAGCGCGAACCGCGCCCCCGATCGGGGCTCCGTTGCGTGGGCATGTGCGTGCCCGTCGTCCCGATGTCGAGCCGCTGCTCGATGCACTTCTCGGATCTGCCGTTGTGATCGATGGCGGATGGGTCCAGGCCGTCGATGCATCGCTCGCGTATCCCGACGCCATCGTGGTGACCAATAGCGGTGATCGATTCGGTGTGAGTGGTTGGCGTGTTGGCTCCTCGGGGGCCGGTGCCACAGGTGCTGCGCTTGACGATGCAACCCGTCGCGTCGGAGAGGCCGAACTTCGTGCGTCGGACGCCGCATTGGTGCTCGAAGCCGCTCGAAAAGAACTTTCTGAAGCAGCAGCGGTCGAAGCAGCGCTTGCTCGCGATCTCGACGTCAACGATTCGCGCCTTACTGCTGCTGGCGATCGCCTTCAGCGGGCGGAAACCGATCGCCGTGATGCGGCAACAGAAGCTGAAGCGCTGAACGATCACCTCGTTGAACTCTCCGATCGCGTCACGCGTGAAGACGCCCGAATCGGAGAACTCGAAGGAATGCTCCCCGAACTCGAAGCGGCCGACAACGAATTAGCTGCATCGGCTCGCCGTATGGCCGAGTCCCGTTCTCGCCTCGAAGAGCAAGCTGCCGAGGTTGGTTCACGTCGGAGTGATCTCGAAGTTCGCAGTGTTGCTGTTGTTGAACGTCGTCAGTTCCTGACCGGTCGCCTCTCCGAGGTCGAGACCCGTCTCGACGGTGCTGCAGCAGAACGCGAAGCCGCCGAAGCGCGTCGTTTGGAACTCGATCGGACTCAGATCGCACTCGACCGTTTGTCAGCGCTTGTCCAAAACCGTTCTTCTCTTATTGAAGGCCGGCTTTCCGACTTCCGCGAGCGTCGTCGCCAGCAGTCCGAAGCGGCACGCGGTGTTGCTGGGCGTCTCGATGGTCTCCGCCGCCAGCGTTCCGAACAAGAACGTGGTCTTGGCGAAGTTCGCGAACGTTTGCAGCGAGCCGAAATCGATCATGCCGAAATCGAAATG
>JAEMTX010000044.1:0-6442 GCA_016462055.1 Acidimicrobiia bacterium
CGCCATGCCGGTTAATTACATCGGGAAGGGTGGGGGAGAAGACGCGTCATTCGAATCGCTCGACGCCATGATTCCGACCGAACACCGTGAGTTCGTCGATGAGTTGCTCAATCGCTACAACGTGCCGGAACTCCCCGCCGACCTTCCCGTTGGCCGAGTTGCCGCCGCTGGACTTGGGGTCGACGAAATGGGCCCGAGCCAGGTTGAGGTTTGTCTCAACCATCCGAACGTGAAGATGATTGTCAACGCGTTGGGCCCGCCTCCGATGTACGTGATTGAACGAGCTCACGAAGCGGGAATTCTTGTTGGTGGTCTTGCTGGATCAAAGGTGCACGCCGAGCGTCAGGTTGCAATCGGTGTCGACGTGATCGTTGCGCAAGGAACCGAAGCCGGTGGTCACTGCGGCGAAATCTCAACGATGGTGCTGGTGCCCGAGGTCGTCGACGCGGTGGGGCCAGATATCCCGGTGCTGGCCGCTGGTGGAATTGCCACGGGCCGACAGATGGCTGCTGCGATCGCGCTTGGAGCGCAGGGTGCATGGACGGGTTCGATGTGGCTCACCGTCACTGAGGCCGACACGAACCCCGTTGCACTCGAAAACATGCTGGCCGCGACATCGCGTGACACCGTCCGATCGAAGGCAATGACCGGCAAGCCCGCCCGCCAACTCCGCACTGCGTGGACCGATGCATGGGAAGCAGAAGATTCTCCCGGAACCCTGCCGATGCCGTTGCAGGGAATCCTCCATCAAGAAGCTGGTCGCCGCACCCAACGTGTGGGCACCCGCGAATTGATCGGCTTTCCGGTAGGTCAGATCGTTGGTCGCCTCAACAAGGTGCGTCCGACCAAAGATGTTGTGCTCGAAATGGTCGAAGAGTGGATCGAGACCACTGAACGTATGGCGTCAATTCTGAACGACTGATCGCGCAGATCACACAACGACCCAATGTGGGTCTCGACTGACACAATGATTGGTAGTTCCCTAGAGGAGTCCTTATGACTGACACGTTTGTAGATGCGCCCGTTCTTCACGATGCTGAGACCTACGCACACGGCGTTCCCTACGACTACTACCGGTGGCTTCGTGAGAATGACCCCGTCGCATGTCTCGATCACCCCTCCTATCAGGGAGAAAAGTTATGGGTGGTGACTCGCTACGCCGAGGTGCAGCAGGTTTCTCGAGATGCATCGACCTATCGCAATGCGCCCGATCCCTTCATTGATGATGGCATCAACGAATCGGCATCTGGCGGCAGCGATCAGTTGATGATCAGCCTCGATGCGCCCGACCATATGAAACTCCGCAAGATCATCAACAAGGGCTTCACCCCGAAGCGAGTTGCAGAACTCGGAGAAATGCTGCGCAAGCGTACCAATGACATCATTGACGGATTGACCGACCGCACAAGCGCCGACCTTGTCCACGATCTTGCGTTGTGGCTTCCGCTTCACGTGATCGCCGACATGGTGGGCGTTCCCGAGGCTGACCGCGCCCAGGTCTTCGACTGGACAGAAAAGACCTTTGGGTTCGATGCCTCGGTTACTCCGGAAGAGCGGGCGCAGGCAGCAACCGACATGTTCATGTATGCCGACGCGATGTGTGCCGAGCGAGCCGATAATCCGAGCGATGACCTCATGAGCGTTTTGCTTCATGCCGAGGTCGAAGGCGAGAAACTCACGGCATTCCAAATCGAACTGTTCTTCATGCTTTTGCAGAACGCCGGTTCTGAAACGACCCGAAACTTGATCACAACCGGAACGCTCGCCCTGCTTCAGAATCAGGACCAGTACGACATCGTTCGTAATGATCTTTCAGTTATCCCAACAGCTATCGAAGAGTTGCTGCGTTTTTCTACTCCGGTGATCCAGTTCACTCGCACGGCAACAGTCGATACGGAACTTGCCGGGAAGAAGATCAAGGCCGGAGAGCGTGTGCTGATGGTGTACGCCTCCGCGAATCGTGACGACCTTGCGTTTGAAAACCCCGATTCCATTGATGTTCGGCGTAACCCCAACGATCACGTGGCGTTTGGTGCCGGTGGCCCGCACTTCTGTCTTGGTGCCAACCTCGCTCGCATCGAGGGTCGCATCATGTTCGAGGAAATTCTCACCCGTTTCGAAGGACTTCGATTCGTCGGAGATCCTGCGGACTATCCCCGTGTTCACTCCAACCTCATTGACGGCTTTTCCCACGTGCCGATTACGTGGGACAGCATCGCTGCGCCGGCGTAATCGTCTATTCGAATTTCTCGCCGAGCATTCGAAGGAGACCAATCAGGTCTTCGGGTTGGTCGGGATCCTTGTCGCCAGGAATCCAGCGGACAGGTCCCTGGGTTCCGGTCCAGTGGAACGAACCATGGGTTACGTAGCGTTCCCACCACACCGGCGAGCGCGGGTCGCGTCCGACGCTGATCCCTTCAAACGGTGACATCGCAAACAGCATCTGAACTTCGGGATGGTCGTCGACCATTACGCCATCGATGGTGAGCGAGAGTCTCCATATTCGGCTGCCGATCGCGTCGAAGGAGCATTCGAGCACGTGGTCGCCGGGGGAGAGCGATGGCCCAGTGACGATCGCGAGATCGCCTCGTCCGGTGTGATGCACAAGCACGGGTCGTTGACCTTCGACTACGTAGAGTCCGTAGCCGCCGCTTTGGTCGCCATGGGCCGCAATGGTTCCGATGGAACCTTCGTGGACGGTGATTGGTGCTTCAATGCGGAAAGAGCGAAGCCAAATCAACATCAGCGATCGCCAACGTTCCAGCGTCGGCGTGCCGGGCCAGATGGAAAGTGGTTCTTCGAAGACTGCAGTGCGCGGCGGACGAAGGACGTACTTGAGGCCGATACCTTCATCGAGTGGGTAGATCTGGCCGTCCCACGCAGCTTCGTCCCAGGCGGCGATGAGTTCAGCGAGTTTTTCTGGTTCGCTTTCAGCGAGGTTATTGAGTTCAGTGCGATCGACTGCGAGGTTGTAGAGCTCCCATTCGCGATCATCGAACGGTGTCATGGGCTGATGGAGTGTTACGACTTCCCAACCGTCACGGTAGAAACCGCGGTGACCGATCATTTCGTAAACAGCTTCTGTGCGCTGGTCGGGCGCATCGGCCGACACGAGTGTCGGGGTCATGCTCGATCCAGTGATGGGCTTGATCGAGTTTCCGTTTCGCTGAGTGAGGGGCTCGATGCAAAGGATGTCGAGCAGCGTCGGGAAAATGTCAGACACGTGCGAGTACTGGTGTCGGAGTGTTCCGCTGTTGAACCCTCCAGCCTTCCATGAAACGAAGAAGGGGACCGTGTGTCCACCGGCATGCGTATTGATTTTGTAAAGCCGGAACGGTGTGTTGCCGGCCATCGCCCAGCCACGCGGGTAATGCGGAGAGGTTTGGGGTCCGCCTATGAGGTCAATCCGTGACAGATCGGTCTCGATATCGTCGCCTTCGTGGCCGACATGGGCCATGTACGCGCTGGTACCGACCATTTCGCCCTCGCGAGAAGCACCATTATCGGAAGTGAAGATAACGATGGTGTTATCGAGTTCGCCCATGTCGTCGAGCGTGTCGAGAAGTCGTCCCGTGTTGTCATCGACATTAGTGACCATGGCTGCGAACACTTCCATGTAGCGCGCGTAAAGCATCTTCTGGACGTCGGAAAGTTGATCCCAAGGCTCGACATCGTTATTTGCTTCGGTGTTACGCGGAGCCAATACGACGTCATCGCCAAAGATGCTGAGTTCCCTCTGACGAGCAAAGCGGCGTAGGCGAAGTTCGTCCCAGCCTCCGGAATAGTTGCCATTTTGGGCCGAAATGTCAGCAGCCTTCGCGTGGAGAGGCGCATGGATTGCACCGTGAGCGACATAAAGGAAAAACGGTTGGTCGGGGGCCGAGGCTTTACCGGCCTTGATCATTGCTATGGCTTCGTCGGTGATGTCGTCGGTGAAGTAGTAGCCATCGGGGTAAGTGTCGGTCTCGACCGGCGTGTTATCGCGAACTAAGCGATGGGGCTGATGAAGATTGGTAAAGCCGTCGAGGAATCCGTAGAAGCGATCGAAACCTCGCTGGCAGGGCCATGAGTGACGAGGGCCGGCATCGGATTGGTCAGAGTCTTTGGCGAGATGCCATTTGCCGACCATGTACGTGGCGTAACCGTTTGCTCGCAGGGTCTCGGGAAGCGTGACGACGTCATCGGCCAGTTCCATTGCATAACCAGGAAACCCTGGATCTGCGTGTGCCACCGTTCCGACGCCAGCAGCGTGAGGATTCATGCCGGTGAGGAGAGCGGCACGCGTTGGCGAGCACATTGGAGTTGAGTGGTAGTTGGTGTACTGGAGGCCGTTGCTCGCTAAGCGTTCGATGTTTGGCGTTGCGATTTCGCTCCCGTAGGGGGAAGTGTCGGCATAGCCAAGGTCATCACAAAGAATGATGACGATGTTGGGCGCGTTTTCCGGAGGTACCGGGCGTTCTGGCCACCAAGATTCCGAGGTGGCGAAGACGCGCCCTACTTTTCCGCCGAAACCGGGGTAGGTGCCGGAGGTGCTGTTCTCGCTCATCGAATTCTTTCTCTGGAGGAAATGTGTTTACGCGACTATTGCTGCATCGCGCAACGACGCAATGCGATCGGAAAGCCCGAGCTCGGTGAGGATCTCATCAGTGTGCTGACCGAGAGCGGGCGCACCTACGGCAAGAGACGCCGGTGTTTCGTGAAACTGTGTGGGATGTCGCGGAAGTCGGGCCCTGCCAACAACGGGGTGGTCGAACTCTTCGAACATTCCGATCGCCACAGCGTGAGGGTCATCGACCATTTCCGCAGCTGTCAATACCATAGCGAACGCCACTCGTTCTCGTATAAATCGTTCGGTTGCCTCAGCCTGAGTGAGATTCGCTGCCATCGCGTAACACATGTCCATGATCGGTTCGAGAACCTCGCGATTCTTGCGACGTTCTCCGACAGTTTTGATTCGAGGGTCATCCCACCCTTCGACATCAAGTGACTTGCACATGCCTGCAAAGTCGGCGTCGGTGGTGGGAACAACGATTCCCCAGCCATCGAGAAAGCGCATTGGCGAAAATCCGGCATTGAAACTCGATGGCATCGTTCCGTCGGAATCAAGAAGGACTTCATTGCCCGCAGCTTCGGCCCAAAGGAATGAGACACATGCATCGGCCATGCTCATCTCGAGGTGCTGTCCGCCGCGGCCGCTGGCTCGAGCGAAGAGTGCAGCTGTTATTGCTTGTGCGGCGTAGAGCGAACTGACCTTGTCGGCGGCATTCTGACGTAGGAAAGTCGGCGGACCGCCGCCAGGTTCGGCTTGCGTGGCAGCGAATCCGGCGTATGCCTGAATGGATGTGTCGTACGCGCTGCGATCTCGATAAGGACCGACGGGCCCGTAACCTGAGATCGATGCGTAGACGACATCAGGATTGATTTTCCGAATTGCGTCGTAGCCAAGTCCGAGTCGATCGATCACGCCGGGTCGAAAGTTTTGCAGGATCACATCTGCATCGGCCGCAAGCTGCACTGCGATTTCTTGGCCTTCGGCGGTGCTGAGGTCGAGGGCGATGCAACGCTTCCCGCGATTGCAGGCGAGATAGAACGCGCTCATTCCGTTGACAGCGACTCCAACCCAACGAGCGATGTCGCCAATGCCGGGGCGCTCGATCTTAACAACGTCGGCGCCTTGATCGGCCAACAACGCTGCTGCGTAAGGCCCTGTCAACGCAATGGAAAGATCGAGGACCTTGACGCCAGCCAGAGGACCAGTGTGGGTTGTCGTCTTGGCCATGGATTCGCCTCTTCTTCTAGGACGTTGGTGAGGCTGCGAATGAGACCGGAAGATGTTTGATGCCATCGACGAGATTCATTCGCAGTCGCTCCGTCGGTCCTGACTGATGAATGTCGGGTACACGTTTGCCGAGCTCTTCGAACATTACCTTGATCTCAAGTTTCGCGAGGTTTGAACCAAGGCAGAAATGAGGCCCGCCTGCACCAAAGGCCACGTGATTGTTCGGAGTACGGGCGATGTCGAATGAGTCGGCATCGGGGAACTGGGCTTCGTCTCGATTGGCCGACGGATACCAGAGAACAACTTTCTCTCCGGCAGTGATGCGCTGACCCCCGAGGATGGTGTCAGCAGTCGCGGTGCGGCGGAAGAAGTTGACCGGGCTGGTCCAACGAAGGATTTCGTCGACCATCGTGTCGGCCAATTCGGGGTGTTCGAGCCACCGCTGCCATTGGCCAGGATGTTCCATGAACGCGATGAGACCCTTAGAGATCGCGTTGCGCGTGGTTTCATTGCCAGCGATAACGAGAAGAGTGAAGAAGAGGTCGCGCTCGAGTTCTGTGAGTTCAACTACTGAACCGTCTTCCATTGTCACGCTTGCGTCGATAAGACGCGACCAGAGGTCATCGCCTCGGACCTCACGCTTTTTATCGGTGAGTCCATGGG
>JAEMTX010000044.1:6452-11860 GCA_016462055.1 Acidimicrobiia bacterium
CTTCGCTCGTCTTGAACTCGTCGTCTTGTCCACCGATCATCCTGTTCGACCAATCGAAGAGAAGAGATCGGTCTTCTTCGGGTACACCGATGATTTCGGCGATGGCGATAAGGGGGAGTTCGGCCGCAACTTCAGTAACGAAGTCACATTCTCCCTTTGGCGTCACACGATCGAGGATTGCCGTAGTTCGCTCACGGAGGCTTTCCTCGAGTCGGCGGATCATCCTCGGTGTAAATCCGGAATTCACGAGTTTGCGATAGCGAGTGTGTTGGGGCGGGTCGGTTGAAACCATCTGAAGTCCTGGACCCATTTCAGCGGGAAGGTCAGTGAGAGCGATTCCGCCTGCGCCATTGCGGCCCGGACCTGTTTGATGGCTGTAGAGAAGACCAGAACGATGGACTTCAGTGACGTGCTCAAACGAACTCACGACCCAGAACTCTTCGCCGTCGCTTCCTTCAGATGCTGGGTGACGCCAAACGGGAGCCTGTTCGCGTAGGAACGTGAACCACTCGTGGGGATGACGCTGGGCAAAGACATCAAGGTCGGTGACGTCAATGTCGTTGAAGTTGATGTCCGATGAACTATCTATGGTCATGGTGGTCCCGTTGGTTTCGATAAGAGTGACGAGATGTTACGCCGGAGCGTGTGGAGAATCTCGAAGAGCATGGCTGGAACGAGGGATTCGTGAGTCGTACGTGTCGCTCAGCGGCAAGTGCCGACCGTAAGATATTGAGATGGATGGTCGTGTGGATGGTCGAGTGGATGGTCGCAGCGAGCGAAAAGTAGCGAACCGGGAAATCATTCTTTCCGCAGCTCGGCAATTGATCGACACAAATGGATCGCATGGATTCTCAATGCGTGAACTCGCTGCGAAGGCCGATGTCAGTGTTGCCACCCTCTACAACCTCTTCGACTCACGCGATGCGATTGTCAGGGCCTGTTTTGAAAAAGTGAATTCAGATCTAAGGACCGATTTTGAAGCACTCCGCGGCGCTTCTGATCTGTGCGCCCTTTGCGAAGGATTGGTCACAAGCGCGGATCTCGTTCTGAACTCGGTTTCCGCCGCGATGTATCTCAAACTCACCGACGACCTCGCTGTTGTGAAACCATTTCTCGGTGAGCATCGCGCGAGCGATGGCTTTGCTCCGGAACTTGAAGCTGCTGTTCGTCGCCGCGAACTGAACGAGGACACCGATATCGACGTGTTGCGAACAGTCGTTGAAGCGGTTGTCGGAACAGCGATGCGACTCTCGGCGTTAGGGGTCATTTCGGCCGACGAGCGGCGCCACCGAATCAGATCCGGCGCGAGGTTGGCGTTGCTCGCTGAAGCGACAGACCTCGGCCGGAACTCATTCATGACCGATCGGTCACACCAATAGAGCACAGCTGCTAACGGTTCTCGAGGCGGTTGAGACCAAACGGGCCTGACCAAATGAAGCGCCCTTGTATGTCGAGTTGTGGTGTGCCGCCCAACGCGTTGTAACGAGCGCCACCGAGCAGGTAGTGAAACGTCGATTCGCCCGTTGTCCAGTTCAAGCCTTCAATCGTCCACTGACCGTCTCGTGTTCCAAACGTGTACACGGTGTTGCTCGGCATACTCACGGCGGGAACGGAGTTCGGGGAGGACACCTGATTGTTCGCCCACGCATGTTCGAGCATCCGGGTTTCAGGATTCCATTCATATTTATGAAGTCCGAGTGGCCTATAGGCGGGGTCGCTGCCTAGCCAAAAGACAAACAGTCGCTTGGCCCCGGGAGGGAAACCCTCGGGTATCGACGCTGGTTCGTTGTTTACTGTCATCGCGCCGTAACCGCAGACGGTTATCGATTGCTCAGTTTGGATCTCTTCGAGGTTTGGATCTCCCATGTCGGCGCGACCGAAACCAGCGATCCGTCGAGACAATGTCCCTGAGATTTGTTTCCAGTCTTCGGGGATGTCCTCGCGCCACATGAGGGTGATGTTGACGACTTTGGCGCCGTCCCCGAAGACGACGAAGCGGTCCTCGTCGCCAAACCCCATGAGACAGGGAGTAGTGCCGCAACCGAAGCCATTTTCATTGAGGTAAGGCTCTGTCCATGCCCCATCGGACTCGTCGGTTGACAGCCGTGTTCCTGTCCAGACGACTTTATGCATGTGATCGTTCGAAGGCAGATAGATCCCGCCGGCGTCATCCACGCACAAGCTCTTGCGCATCCATGAATGTCCGCCGCGACCAAGTTCAGCGAATCGGGCGCTGGTGAATTCTTCAGCACCTTCGCTGTGGCGCAACTGGATTGCTTGGTAGGAAGTGAAATCGCGATCAATGGAGAGCACCCATCCATTCTCGGTGCTGACGATTAATCGACCGTCATAGGACATGTTGATGCCCACGAAACTTCCGGTGACTTCGGGTGGACGTTCAAATCGACGACGCACCACAATCGGTGAATCGGGGTCGCTAGGAACCGCATCGCCAAACGCAACGACGTGATCTTGGTAACCAACGAAATAATTCCCGTCGCAATCAAGTACGTAATACACGCCGGTAACGCCCGTTAAGTAGGTCGCACTCAGCGAAACGGCGTGCATGACCGCGTCCATGCCTGTAAGAGAGTCGAGACCTTCGAGTCCGGCTTCGTGTGCAGCAAGGTCGTAGTCGGGGCCGTTATCGAGCTCAAGGGTTGCCAGCAGTTCCATGGTGTCGTAATCGAGTTTGGCGATACGGCCGCGTGGGTTGACCCAAATGACGCGCCGACCATCGGAATATGCGGAACTAATTGCAGCACCAAAACAACCCGGACCGACTGGGGAGTAACTCAGTCGATCGGAAACCGAGCTGGTCGGACCTACTGGCCCAACGATGCCAACGGCGTCTTGCTGGGCGGGGTCGTTGTGCGCCATTGAGCTCTCGCTGTCGGCGAGAAAGTGATTCCTTGGGGCAAGTTGCATGCTTTGAGATGCCATAAGCCGACACTACGGACGTGCAACTCTTATTGCAACAGCGTTCCAAATTAACCGGAAGCGCAGTTGCGGAAATACCGGGCCTTTGAAACCCCTACTTAGTTCCCGGTGGTGCCAGCAACAAGGGTGCTCACCTTAAATCCGCCGCACGCGGTGTAGGCGCTGGCGATTGTGAGTGATGCGGTGTTATCTGGCGGGTACACCATGATTTGCACCGACGCAGGCTCGCATGCTGCGCCCATGCCGGCAGCGCTCGTATGCAACGCAGCGCTGGCGCTTGCACCTGGCTGAAGGGTGAGCGTTGGACCTTCGGTTCCTTCACGCGATGCGGGTTGGCCAATCTGCTTGGACGAAGAATCAAGAAGTGAAACGCCGGGGAAGCCCCGCATATCGCAGACCTTGGTGCCAGTGTTCGTGAGGATGAGTGCCGAATAGCGCTGCCCTGCCCCAGATTGGGTATCGCCGATTGTGCCCTTGAGTTGACCAGCCATGCATCGGGTGCTTGAGGCTGAGGAACTTGTCGACGAGGTGCTCGACATGCTCGACGCCGTGGAACTTGAACTTGTCGAAGCGGTCGATGATGCCTTGTCGGAACCGGAACTGCATGCGGTCGCAAGGATCGCTAGGGAAAAAATGCCGACGGAGAGGACTCGTTGTGTGCGCATAGGCGAAGGCTATGTGGGCTCAGATTGGCGACCGGGGATGTCGGTGTCGCCGGTCGGCGTTCTGTGGGACAAGATGGTCACGTGGCTTCGATCGGGGCCGTGTCTCAAAGGGGGAGATCAATGGACGCCGATGTCGTCTCAAAGTTCCAGATGACGGGTCAAGACGTGCCGTGGTTGCTCGCGCGTTTGGCTGAGCGTCGGCCCGATCACCCGGTGTTGATCTGGGAACCCCGAAGTGGCGAGGTAGCCACGTGGACCTACTCGGAGTTTTGGGCAGAGGTTCAACGTCTCGCCGCTGGACTTCAGAAGAATGGAATTCAGAAGGGCGACAAAGTCATCATCCATTCGGATAACTGCCCCGAGATGGTTCTGGCTTGGTACGCGTGTGCCACCGTCGGTGCTGCTGGCGTCACTACGAACACTCGCTCGGTGGCCGCAGAGCTCACCTATTTCATTGACCACACCAAAGCCGTGGCTGCGATCACACAACCACAGTACGCATCAGTCGTGGCTGCGAGCGGCCCGAATCTGAAATGGATCGCTGTCACCGAAGACAACTCAGGTGAAGCAGCGAGCGCTGAACAAGCAGCGCATGGCCAGCAGTCATTCGACGATCTCTTTGCTGATATCGAAGAGTTTGTTCCACGACGCGCCGAGCCGATGATTCCCGTCGGCATCATGTTCACTTCCGGAACGACGTCACGACCCAAAGCAGTTGTGCATACCCATGCCAACACGCTCTGGGGAACTCGCGTGGGGCCTGACAACATTGGAGCTGATCCGAGTTCGGTGTATCTGATCTTCCTGCCGTTCTTTCATGTGAACGCACAGTCGTGGTCGATGTGGTCGATTCTGGGCGTGGGCGGAACGGTTGTTCTTCAGCCGAAGTTCTCGTCCAGTCGTTTCTGGGACGTCGTCGTGAAGCACGATGTTTCCCATATCTCACTGATTCCGTTTGTCTACCTTGCGGTGCAGGGTCAACCGATTCCCGAGAACAAACTCAAGGCAGCGGTGTTCGGAGCGATTGCTCCGCCGCTTGAACAACTCATTGGCTGTCGAGTGCTTGCGGCCTACGGAATGACCGAAACTGTTACGCACGCAACTCGATCTGGCCTGTATGGCGACATCCCGCCCGGTTCTCTTGGGAAAGCGACTCCTGGCTACGAGACGCTCATCGTTGATCCTGAAACTGGCGAGGTTCTCGACGATGGCAAGGTCGGCGAACTTTGGCTGCGAGGCACTCGCGGTATCCAGTTATTCCTTGAGTACTACGACAACGACGATGCCAATGCGAAGACATTCACTGAAGATGGCTGGTTTAAGACTGGCGACATGGTCCGCATGGGCGATGGCGGAGCGACTTCTATACCGAGCGCGACAAAGACATGCTCAAGGTCGGCGGCGAGAATGTTTCGTCGAAAGAGGTTGAAGACCTCTGTCGTACCGTTCCTGGAGTCGGTGATGTTGCGGTTGTTGGCCGTTCACATCCAATGCTTGATGTCGTTCCGGTGGCATTTGTCATCAAGGGTGCCAATGCCCCGAGCGACGATGAGCTCGAGTCGGCGATTCTGGAATTGTGTAAGCAGAACCTTTCTGATTTCAAGGTTCCACGTGCTGCCTATTTCGTCGACGACTTTCCTCGAGCAACCCTCGAGAAGATCGCCAAGAATCAATTGCGTGACATCGCCGACGCCAAGCCGGAACCGTTCTGACCGACAAATAGTGAGCACGCGGTGTTCACTCTCGCAGTTTTTGACCGAGGAGAATCATGACTCTCACACCATTTGATGAATTTCCGATCCA